>NZ_JBRCLD010000006.1:0-8245 GCF_053487655.1 Thermaurantiacus sp.
CCTTGTGCAACAGAAACCCCAACTTCTTACAGCACTCTCTATCCGCCCGAGCCTCGCTTGACCCTCCGCTAAAGATCTTGTTCGATGAAAAGGTCCATACGGCTATTGATCGCCCTGCTAACGTGTTTTGCGGTGACGCGCTCCAATGCCATCAATCTCCAACCACCACCCTCCGGCAATGGTGTTTCGGATGTTTATGAATCCCTGTACCCTGGGCTGATTTACAATGATGACCCGCTCACGGGCGATGTGTGTCTGCCCATTCGCGAAGACATCACCGTACGCCCCTGTACCAATCGCGAAAAAGCTCTGCTTGGCGTAGCACCCACCGTGAGTGTGGCGATGCCCCTGAGCATGGAGATTCACCCGAGTGGCACGGCTGTGACCCTGCGATTTCCGACCGTGCGCGGCAAACGATACCAAGTGCAGCGCGGCGAGGTCGTTGCCTTGAGCGAGTCGCAATGGATCACCGTGCAGGAATGCGGCGGCCCGGTTGTGTACAAATCCAAAATGGTGCGCACGCCGGTGGGCGCGGAGATTATTGGGACTGGCACCGATGCGGTGGTGAACCTGCCAATGACGCGTGTGCCCCGCCAAGCCCAATACTTTTCCTACACCTGCCTGGGCGACATCTTTAGCCGATCTGGCGCGATTTCTGATTGGGAGGAATACATTTTACGTCAAAATCCGCATGGTGAGCTAGCGGATATCGACAATGACGGATTTAGTAACATTGACGAGTGGGACGCGGGTTCGGACCCGGCCAACTGGTACAGCCGGCCAAACAGCGCGGGAGGGGTGATCACTCTCCAACCGCATCTGTCTATTGTTTCAGGGAATAACCAGCGCGGGTTGCCTGATCAAGTTCTTTCGATGCCTGTTGTGGCGGAAGTGCGAAATGGCAGTTTATCGGGGCCGGTGATCAGCGGTGCGCCAATAATGTTTTGGGTTGTGACGAGTGATGGACTCCTCTCGCTCTCCGGCACAACACCGTTTGTCAATTTGCAGACCACACAGACGGGTACGGACGGGCGCGTATCGATGTATGTGAAGCTCCCCTCCACCTTTTCGACACCTTGCCCGGTAAAAGTCCGTACCGGCACGACAGAGGCCAGCGCCTCACTCACGACCGGCGGGACAACCGGCGAATTGCTTGCACACTGGCAACTGGACGACCCCAACCCGGGGCCCCAAAATCCCGAGGCGATACCAGGCAGGGACTCTTCTGGCTATGGGCACACGTTGACGTTCCACGGAGCGCCGGCTCACTTGCCCAAAGCGGCGATCTTGGGTGGGCGCATGTTCAACACGACATCGGGAACCAACGATTGGGCGCAGGTGCCGGGCGACCAGCGGGCGTTGCGCCAGTTAACCGGCGCGCTGACCATGGCAGCGTGGGTCAACTTGGACGAAACCCATCCCCTTCTAAATCACCCGTCGCACTTTGGTCGCATTCTTTCTAGCAAGAATAATTATGGGACGTTTGGTGGTATAGAGCTGGAATATAACTACTATCAGAGACGGCTGACATTTTGCGGAAGAGGGTTTGAGCAGGCCTTGGCTTACGACGTTGACCTAAGCGGTGGCTGGAGACATGTCGCAGTGACGCTAACTCCCGAAGGTGGAGCAGGACGATTTCGGCCCAGATTTTTCGTCGATGGCGAGGAGTTGAAGCAATATACGGTGCCCTTCCCGCCTCAGACCTTTCCGGGAACAATACCGCGGCTTGTAAACATCAGCAGTTATTTTCAAACCACGTCAGACGGGTTGCTTTCGTCGCCGGCCGCTGGAACATTGAATTTTGCCGTTGGTCGCCATGCGGCATTTTCCGGAACGGCTGGCAACCATCCATGGCTGGGCGGCCTGGACGATGTACGGATGTATAATTACCCCTTGAGCGCACAGCAGGTCCGTCTGCTCAGCTATCGGTTTGCGCCCGAAGTGCGCATCCTTGGTGGCGACGCTCAGCGCGTGATTAGATCGGGCTCCACGATAGAGAGCGGAACAGCGCCGGCTCCGTTGGAAGTCGGCGTCTACACCAACAAGGGCGTGCCATTGGTGGGTGTGCCGGTCACGTTTGAAGTTTTGTCGGGCCCGGCCGCCCTCTACGTCAGCGGCTCCGTGGTGAAAAAAACCACCGTAGTCACTAGTGGCAGCCTCGCGCGGGCATCCGTCATGGCTCACACAGGCACCTCCGGTTACGGGCTATCCGATATTCGCGTTTGCGCAACAACGCCGCAGGGCGAGGGCGCGGTTCGCTTCCGATTCGAGACGCTTTTCGTGGACACGGATAAGGATCAACTCCCGGACGAATGGGAGCTGCTGCACTTCGGCAACTTGTCGCAAACGTGGGGTGGAGACCGGGATAACGATGGCTTGATCAACGGCGAAGAATACCGCAATGGCCTCGATCCGAATAATCCTGACTCCAACGGCGATGGTATTCTTGATGGCGGCCACTTTCTCGGCGTCAAAGTCTGGCTGCAAGATCGTGATCTTTATGATGACGGCTGGGAGCTCTACCGTGACGGACAGTTTCTATTAACGAACAAGCAGAACCCAAAAAGAATCTGGAGCACAACCTTCCAAGTGCGCCGGGGAAGTCGTTCCACTTTCACGCTGCTTCGTCCGGAAATTGGCCAATTCCGCGGCCATGATGAGTATCGAATTGCGTTTACCGCAACGTCCGGGACATCGCCGGACGACGAAAGCAACCCGGCGATCACCACCCAATGGATTCCCTCGCCGGGAAACTCGCCACTCAACGGTTTGCTCTATTACAACGAGCCCAACCCACCCGACCCCTCCAAGCTCCGCTGGGTTTACGCGGCAAAAGAGGCCGGTGTGCCCTCCGATTCCGATGAGGATGAATTGCTCGATCACGAAGAGGCCACCCACGGCACGCAGATAAACAATCCGGACAGCGATGGTGATGGCATGGCAGATGGGTGGGAAGTCCGCTACAACTTTCAGCCAATCTCCCCCGCTGATGCTCCGCTTGATACTGACGGAGATGGGTTGACCAACCGCCAGGAGTATGAATTCGAGAGCAACCCACTTCTGGTCGACACCGACGCGGATCAGATGGACGATGCGTGGGAAGTAAAAGAGGGGCTGGATCCCAAAAACTCTTTGGACGCCGTCAAGCCTAGTGCGTGGCGCAACGGGTTGACCAACCTTCAGCAGTACTTCGATCGCTCGGGCGATGATGATCAGGATGGGCTTTCGGACTATTCGGAAAGCCTCTGGGGCACTGGGCCTGAAAACGCGGATTCTGACGCTGACCTGATGGCCGATGGCTATGAGGTCAGTGATGGTTTGCGACCCCTTGATTCCACGGACGCCGCGCGGGACGCGGACAGGGACGGGCTCACAAACCTTGATGAAACGCAGCGCTTACTCCTCGTCTATGATTATGACAGCGATGCCGATGGATTGGGCGATGGCTGGGAGATTGCCAACGGAACAAATCCCCGCACCGCACTCAATGGCATCCTCGCCTGGTGGCGATTCGATTATGGCCTGACCTATCCCCTCTACGACACAAGTGGAGGTATCTCAGATGGCGCGGTTTTTGGTGAGGCGCGCACCGAATTTACGCAGGGCAGTCAGTATAATTTCGGCTACTATCCCCTCAGTTACGCCCCTTATAACTTCGACTATCGCCTCCGTCTGGAGGGCAAAAGCGCATACGCCGTTGTTCGTCACACGGCACAAACCAGTCTTTCAGGCACAGCGCCATTCACGATATCCTTCCAGATGGAACCCTTGACCAGCGGCACTGGACGCAAGGCGCCGGGTTACATTCTGGCGAAGGCGGGTGCCTACCAAGTGCTCACGGGCACGAATAACAACAAACTGACATTCAAAATCACGACCACCTCTGGCACGACCCACTCGTGGACTACGACCGCTGCGGTGCCAGAAGGCCAGTCGAAACATGTTGTCTTCACTTGTAACCCGTCCATCGGCCATGGTGCCATTTACATCGACGGAGCACTCTCCACCCAGGCCACGGTCGCACCATTTATTGTGCCCCTTTCTACCGAGCCGTTAATTTTTGGCAGCCCACGATCCCACCCACGCCGCGTGCCCGACGTTTGTATCAACGATCTGCGTTTCTATTCCTCCATTCTTACAGCTGCGGAAATGGCAATTCTCAACTCCGCCTCATCACTCATCAACCATGAGGGCGGACAGGATTGGGATGGTGACGGTGCCAACAACGCCCAGGAATTCAGAAACGGCACCAATCCACGCGCAGCGGACTCCGACGGGGATGGCATCTCCGATGGTGAAGAAATCAACGGATTCACCGCGGGCGGCTCAACGTATTTTTCCAACCCGCGCTTACGGGATACTGATGGCGACGGTTTAAGCGACCACTATGAGCGCACCCAATCACTCACTGATCCCGGCAGGGCTGACACCGATAACGACGGGCTTACCGACGGCAACGAAGTGAACCTCTATGGAACCGATCCAACGGATGCCGATTCGGACAACGACCTCCTCCCCGACGGGTGGGAGTTGCGCTACAAGTTCAACCCCATGAGCCCGCCCGGCAACAACGAGGCCGCGCTGGACCCCGACGAAGATAACCGCTCAAACCTCACCGAATACCAGCAAAACACAAACCCGCGTCTGAAAGACGGCCCGGGATTCGAGGAGGACACCTCGCCCCAGAACGGCGTGCCGGATTATCTGGAGCGCGATTCTGATGACGACGGCCTTACCGACCTCGAGGAGGTAGAGATTTATAAGACTAACCCCAACAACAAATTCACCTACGGCGGGCTGCCGGACGATTATCGCGCCCTGCATAACCTCCTGCCAAGCGTGCCAGGGGGCAGCACTGCTCCAGGCACGGGCCTCCATGCGAACGATGATCCTGACGGCGACGGCGCGAGCAACGCGACGGAAGCGGCGAACAACACGCCTCCCCGAAACCATAACAACCAAACCGTTTCCGTGCTCGGTGCCAAAGCCATCAGCAAAAAACCCAAGCAATTCGTGCCGGCGGGCACATCGTACACGCCGCAGACATTCGAATTCGGCACAGGCACAGTAAGAGTCTATGCGCCCCGTGGCTCCTCCGGCTACCTGGCGCTGGCCCAAGGATCAACCGAACTTTTCTCAACCGGTCAGCTCATCCTGGAAGGCGGTGGGCAGACGCTCACACTCTCCACCGGTGGCAGTGCCAAAGATTGCCCATCGAGCAAGCTCGGTCAGCCTGCTGGCGCCGGCTATAAGTTTGGCGGACGAATCGATATTTCAGGCTTCCTCAACGCGTTGCCGCGCGACGCCAAGGATTTCGTGAGCTTCACGGTTACCCGTCGTGACACCAAAGAAATCGTAATCACTCCTAACGAAGAGCCACCTCCGCCGCAGGATCCCGGTCAGGGAGGAGGTTACGGCGGAGGAGGAGGCTTTGGTGGCGGCGGTGGCGGAGGTGCGTTCGGCCCCGGCGCTATCGGTTTACCATGGCGCAACGGAGGTGAGGGCAACGACAACACGCCCGCGCCAGATGACGAAAACAAAGAATCATGCCCAGATTTCGAAACCTACGCTTCCACGGCGATCGTCGCGGTCGTTACTGCTGCCGAATGCGGTGGCTGCACCACCGCCTGCGAAACCGCCAGCCTCAGAAGCCTCGATTTCTCCATCGGCCTCGGCCTTTCCGATTTCGGCGATTCCCCGGCATCTCTCAATATTGAAGCGAAAACTCCATCACCAGCCCTTGCGACTCCGGCGGCCCTCCGTGTCGAGGCGGGTGAGGGCTGGCAAATCCTGCGCACCGGCTCAACCGCCCAGCTCTCCGAAATCCGCGGGCCAAGCGCCAAAGCCGGCATCGTCGAGACCGGCAGTTTCTCCTATCGCATTGATCTTTTTGGAGTTTCCACCACAGGCACCGGTTATCAGACCGCGCCGCACAAATCCATCGTTGTCGAGAATCCCGATGCCTCGCCCACTGTTTTCAATAGGCTCAAGCTGACGGTTCTGTCGGGCTCAGCCCAACTCATCGATTACCTCTACGTCTTCGACTCCGGCACCTGGGCGCTGAGCAGCGGCGGCTTGCGTACAGAGACGCTCGCCTCGACATGGACCAGCGGCACAGGCCAGCCAGGCAGTTTACGCACCGAAATCCGCACCGTGCGCAACCCATCCGATAGTTCCATCGCAAGCAAAAGCTCCAAAATCATTAAAGTATTCCCGTGGGGCGAGGAAACAATCAGTGAAACGCTCGATCCCGACGGCGCGGCGCTCACCACCACATGGGATTATTACGATGAGATGACCCAGGACGGCCCCGCCTACGCACGCCTCAAATCCATGCAACGTTACGATGGCTATTGGGAACGCTACACCTACGGTCCCAACGAGTTCACAAAGGTCATTTCCCCCTTCAACGATGCACCATTCAATGCGCCTGAGAACGAGTGCCGCGTGCGCATCCGGTGGACCAACCCCACCGACAACCCGCGCTCGACGGAAATCGAGCTTGTGCGGGGCATCGAAGTCAGCCGCCGTTACACCGCCACCGTCGGCGATGAACAATGGGAGATCGAAGCCACAACACCCGGCGCATGGTGGAGCATGGCTTCCAACCGCATCACCCGCACCCGGTTCATCCGCGAGGGTGAATTCACCGGGCGTCCCGCCCGCATGCAACGTCCCGACGGCACTCTCACGCTCTATTCCTACCAGCGCACTGGCGGCGTGGAAACCACGACCGAGCAAACCGGTGCCCCCTCTGGCTCGGGTACTGCGATCACTTCGGGACGACGCACCATCCGTGTGACTGCTGCCAACGGCCAGACGCTCTCCGAACATGTTTACGACATTGCGACCGGACTACTGCTCACAAGCTCAGAAGTGCTCACTTCCGACGAACAAGGCCGCCCCACACTCACCGTCTTTGAAGACGGCACAACCATTCAACGGCAATACGGCTGCTGCGGTCTGGAAGTCGAGACCGGGCGCGATGGGGTGGCCACCTTCTTCAGCTACGACGCGCTGCGCCGCCAAACCGGCATCACGCGCGCCGGGGTGCGTACCCAGCTTACGCTCGATGCCGAGGGCCGCACCGTGGCCGAGACCCGCTTCGGCTCCGACAACAGCCCGATGCTCCAGCGCACAAACACCCACACCCCCGCCGGGATCCTCATCGCGCACGGGGACGCGCTGGGCCGCCAAACCCTCATTAGCGAATCGTACACCGGTGGGGTGAGAACCGTTACCACCACCCAGCGCGACGGGTCCACGATGATCGAGAGCTACCAGCGGGATGGTCAACTCAAACAGCGCAGCGGAACGGGCGTTCATCCCGTGGCCTATGAATACGGCGTTGATGCCCAAGGGCAGTGGACAAAAGAAATCCGGCTGGGCGCCAGTGGCGCGCGCACCGAATGGACAACCACATGGCACAACATGAGCGGCCACCCCATCCGGATCGCTCACGCGGATGGTGCGTTCGAGACAATGGCCTACGACCACGCCGGGCGCCTCATCCGTCGCGCCGATGCCGACGGCATCACCCAGCTCTTCGCCTACAACGCCCGTGGCGAACAATCCATGGCGGCCCTTGATGCCGATCGCGACGGCGCGATCGGTCTGGCGAGCGTCGACCGCGTTACTCTCACCGATCGCAGCGTTGTCCTCGTCAGCGGCAGCCTCGTGGCCGAGCGCACCACCACCCGCGTGTTGCCGACCGTTGGCAGCGGTTCAGCCGTAGTACTCTCTACCACCGACCAAACACCAAACGGGCACTTCACGCGCACCGTTGCCGCCAGCGGCACAACGACGACGCTCATCACCGTCGATGGCACCGGCGGACGCACCGAAACCATCACCCGCCCCGACGGCGTGCGCACCATCCGCGTTTACTCTCAGGAGCGCCTTATTACCGAAACTATGAGAGACGCCGCCAACGCGCAAATCTCCCAGTCCACACTGAGCTACGACGCTCATGGGCGTCTCACTCAGAGCACCGACGCGCGCAACGGCACGACCGATTACACATACACCGCGCTGGACGAGCTCCACAGCGTGAGCACGCCGCCACCGGCCACGGGTCGGCCGCGATTGGTCACGCAGTACCAATACGACGCCCTCGGCCGGCGCACCGTAACCATCCTACCCGATGGCACACAAACCACCCAGCTATACTGGCCCACCGGCGAACTCAAATCCCAGAGCGGTTCCCAGACCTATCCGGTCACCTACACCTACGACACCCAGGGGC
>NZ_JBRCLD010000007.1:0-28308 GCF_053487655.1 Thermaurantiacus sp.
CCGCCAACCTCGCCGCCAGGGGCCACGCGGTTGCCGCGTTCGACCTTTCTGCCGAGGCCTGCGCACGGGCCGAGGCGGCCGGCTGCGCGGTCGCCGGCTCGGCGGCGGAAGCCGCGGCTGACGCCGACGCGGTGGTGACGATGCTGCCCGCCGGCAGCCATGTCGCCGAGGTCTGGCGCGAGGCGCTGTTTCCGGCCGCGGCACCCGGCACCCTCCTCATCGACTGCTCCACCATCGATGTCGCAACCGCGCGCAGCTTGGGCGAGGACGCCGCCGCGCGCGGCCTCCAGGCGGTTGACGCACCCGTCTCAGGCGGGATCGCCGCGGCGGCCGCCGGCACGCTCACCTTCATGGTCGGCGGACCGGAAGCCGCCTTCGCCCGCGCTGAACCCGTGCTTGCCGCCATGGGCAAGGCGGTCATCCACGCTGGCGCGCCCGGTGCAGGGCAGGCTGCCAAGATCTGCAACAACATGCTGCTCGGCGCCTCGATGGTGGCAACCGCCGAAGCCTTCGCGCTTGCGGAAAAGCTGGGCCTCGACCCGCAGCGCTTCTACGATATCGCCTCGGTCTCCTCGGGCCAGTGCTGGTCGATGACGAGCTACTGCCCGGTTCCGGGCGTCGGGCCGGAAAGTCCGGCCGATCGCGGCTACGCCGGCGGCTTTGCGACCGCGCTCATGCTGAAGGACCTCCGGCTCGCCATGGACGCCGCTGCTGCAACTGGCGCCCACACCCCCATGGGGGCCCGAGCAGCTGAACTCTATGCCGCCTTTGCCGAGGCTGGCAACGCCGAGCTCGACTTTTCCGCCATCTTCCAGAGCTTCCGGTAAACCATTTCCGGCACCTGCCGTTCACCCATCCGCCGGGGCGACCGTTGGTCCCCGTCGTGCCCGAGAGGAGTGAAGGATGAAGTCCCTGCTGACCCGCCTGGCGGCCGAACGGTCTGGTGCGACCGCAATCGAATATGGGCTCATTGCCGCCTTCGTGGCGCTTGCGATCGTGGCCACGCTGCCGTCGATCCGCACCAACCTCGGCAATGTGTTCGGCAAGGTGAACACCGAGCTGTCGAAGGCGGCATCGGGAAAGTAGCCAGCGCGGGCGGCGCGGCATTGGCGCCGGGTGCTGCCACCGTGGCTCCTCTGCCCGCCCCGGTGCGCCCTGCTGCTGGCACCGGGCTGCCAGGCCCTGCCGCCAACTTGCCCGGCATGGCCGGACCTGGGCTGCCGCCGGCCGGCGGTCGGCAGCGCGGCAGCTAGTCAAGCGAGGTCCTCGTTTACGGGAGATCGATCGTGCCAGATCCGTTCGCTGCCGCAAGCGACCTTGCGCCCGCTCTCGGACTGGTCATCGCAGCAGGAGCGGCCCTGGCGGCATCCGCACTCATCACGGTTGCGGGCACCGACCTGCTGTCCAGACGGATCGCTAACCGCGCCGTCCTCGGTGTGGCGCTCGGCGCCATCCCGCTTGTCGCAAGCCTCGCACCGGCCACGGCCCTTACCCATTTCGCCATTGCTGCCCTCCTCTTCCTTGCCGGCCTCGTCCCGTTCCGCGCTGGGCTGATCGGAGGCGGGGACGTAAAGCTGCTGGCCGCCGTCGGGCTCTGGGCCGGGCCGGATGGGCTTGCGCTCCAGCTCCTCGTGCAGGCGCTGGTCACGCTGCTGCTGGTGCCCCTTCTTCTGCTCGCAGTCCATGTTCCAGCCGGCCTTGGGCGGCAAGCAGCGGGGCGGGCAAGGCCGAGCGTGCCGCTTGGGGTTGCCATCGCAGCCGGCAGCCTCGCGGTCATCCTGTCTCGCCTCGGCTACCTGGAGGCCTGAACGGTGGAGATGCCCCGTGCCCTTCGTCCCGAAGCTGGCGCCGAGCCTCGCGCTCCTATTCCTCGCGCTGGCCTTCGCCCGCTTGCGGCGGGGCGGCTGCGCCAATTGGCGCTTGCCCGCATCATTCCGCCCCGCCTGGTCCGCGCTGGGCTCCTCGGGCTTGCTGCACTCCTGTTGGCCGTGCTTGCTACCCTCCTTTCCGCGCGCTGGCTTGAAGCCCGCCTCGCTGCCCAGGCGCCTGCTGCCGCCCCTGCCCCCCGCGTCCGGCAGATCCTTGTTGCAACGCGCGATCTGCTGCCAGGGACTCGGCTTTCGGCCGGCCTTCTTGCGCCTGCCGACTGGCCAGCCGCAGCCGTCCGAGCTGACCAGTTCCGACCTGGCGACCCACGCCTTGCCGCAGTCGAAGGCGCGCTCCTTCTGGCCCCCGTCCCGGCCGGCGCGCCGCTTCTTGAAGGCCATGTCGCCGTCCGCGCGACAGACGGCCTTGCTGCGCTGCTCGCGCCGGGCATGCGGGCCATCGCCATCCCCGTCTCGGCTGCGAGCGCAGTCGCAGGCTTGATTGCCCCTGGGGACCGAGTCGACCTCCTCCTTACCCGGACACTGCCGAGCGGGCGGACCGTGACCGCAACCGTTGCCACGGCCGTGCGCGTCCTCGGCCTTGACCAGCGGCTCGAGCCGGCGTCCGCAGCAGGCGCGAAAGCCCTTGTCCCGGCGACCGTGACGCTTGAGGCCACCCCCCGCCAGGCCGAGGAAATCGCGCTTCTTGAAACCCTCGGACGAGTGACACTGGCGCTGCGCCGGCCTGATGAGGCGATGCCCGGCGAGGTGCTCCGGAAGCGCCCGCCTGCCTGGGACAGCGAGGCACTCGGCCTTCCCGAGACGGCGCTCGCGCCAGCGGAGGCGGCGACCGCAGCGGCCGCTGCAACCGCTGATCCTCAGCTTTCTGCCCTGAGGCCCGTCGCCCCGCCCTCGGCCCCCATCGCTTCCTCCCCTCCCTCCTCTGCTGCACCGGGCGGACGTTCCGTTATGCGCGGGGTGGAAGTCGTGCAGGGCGTTGAAGTCGTGCGTGGCTCTTCAGTCCGCAGCGAAGCCCCGCTGCCGGAGACCGGGTCATGATCCTGCTCCGTCTCGCCCTCCTCCTGTGCCTTGCGCTACCCGCCAGGGCGGTCGTTCCCGAGGCGGCACCTGGCCGTGTTGCCGTCGAGATTGGCAAGGGCCGCTTGCTCCGCCTCGAGCGGCCGGCGGCCAGCGTCTTCATCGCCGACCCCGCTGTCGCCGATGTCGAGGTCCGCTCGCCCACCCTTCTCTACCTCTTCGGCCGTGCCCCTGGCGAAACCAGCCTGTTCGCTCTTGACCGCTCTGAGCGTCCTGTCGCTGCTCTGACGGTTGAAGTCCGGTTCGACGAGCCCGTGCTACTGGCTGCCCTCAACCGGGCAATCCCCAGCGGCCGGTTCGAGCTCTTGTCCGCCAACGATGCCCTGGTTCTTGGCGGGCAGGTTGAAACTGCAGCCCAGGGCGAGGATGCCGTCCGCATTGCAGCGCGCTTCGTCCCCGGCGGCGATCGCAGCCGCATCATCAACAAGCTCGCGATTGCAACTCCCACCCAGATCAACCTCCGGGTCCGAGTGATCGAGGTCGCACGCGACATCAAGCGCGCGCTCGGCTTCAATTGGGATGCTGTTGGCAGCGTTGGCGACGTGACTTTCGGTATCGCAACCGGCAACCCCATCCGGGCTCCGAGCGGGATTCTCACCAGGAACGGTGGCACCGACAGCCTCTTTGGCAGCTTCAGCGGCCGCAATGTCGATGTGACTGGCCTTGTGGACGTGCTCGACCGAGAGGGCCTTGTTACCGTTCTCGCCGAGCCCAACTTGACTGCGCGTTCGGGGGTTCCCGCCTCCTTCCTTGCTGGCGGCGAATATCCCATCCCCGTCCCCCAGGAAGGCAATGTGACCACCATCGCCTACAAGCGCTTTGGCGTCAGCCTCACCTTTGTTGCCACCATCACTGATGGCGGCCGGATCCATCTTGCTGTCCAGCCGGAGGTGAGCCAGCTCTCGGACGCTGGTGCCCTCCAGTTCGGAGGCGTCCGCATCCCCTCGCTCACCGTCAGGCGCGTGGAGACAGCAGTTGATCTCGCCTCGGGGCAAAGCTTTGCCATTGCTGGGCTGATCCAGCGCTCTGACACCTTCGAGCTGCGGAAGTTTGCCGGGCTTGGGTCTGTGCCCGTCATCGGCCAGCTGCTGCGCTCGCGCAAGTTCGAGCAAGACGAGACCGAGCTCGTCGTCATCGTCACCCCCTATCTGGTCCAGCCCGCAGCGCCCGCAGAGCTGGTCGGGCCAGCAACGGAAACGCGCCTCCAATGAGTATCCGCACCCCTTGGCTGCTTGCCGTCCTGCTTTTGTTCGCAGCAACCTCAGCTGGCGACGCCCGCAGCGGCCGGCTGTTCCCTCGCAAGGGCAGTGTCTCTGTCTCAGGCAATGCAACTCCGCCAGGGGCAGCTGGCCTTCCCGGCTGCACGCGCGAGGCCGCCCTGTCCGGCAAGGCGCTTCCCTTTGGCTGTGCCAATGCCCTGAATTTGGAAGCCATGCTCGCGGATCCAGCGCATCTTCGCGCGCCGGCCCCGCTTGCGCCTCCTATCGGCGATCTCGCCATCCACCCTGTCGAGCGGCTGCGCAGGGGTGATGCACCAGCCCCGCCGCCAGCGCCGACCAGCTCTGCGCTTGAAGCGCAGGCGCCGCGATGACGGCCCACGCCCAATTTCCCGTGCCGCGCCCGGCGGGCGGGACGTTCCTCGGTTTTGCCACCGATGCCGACAGCCGCCGCGCCATCGCCATGGCTGCTGCTGCCCGTGGCTGGGCTTCGCCTGAAGTCCTCGATGGGGGTCTTGAAGCCGCGCACGCGCGCCTTGCAGATGGCAGCGCCCCCGGCGTCCTCGTTGTCGACTTGTCCTCGGCCAAGGCACCACTTCCCGAAATCGATGCCCTTGCCGACCTTTGCGACCCCGACACGAAGGTCATCGCGATCGGCACGCGGAACGATGTCGGCCTCTACCGTGGCCTGCGCAGCCTTGGCGTTGCCGACTATCTCCTGAAGCCAGTCGAGTATCGCGAGCTTGCTGCTGCCATCGACTTCGCACTCGAGACCAGCGCGGCCGCGCCCGTCACTGAGGTCGTGCCCAAACGCCAGGCCTTTGTTGTCGCGCTCGTGGGCAGTCGCGGCGGGGCTGGCACTTCGGTGCTTGCTGCCGCACTCGCTGCACGGATGGCCGCCGAAGGCCTTTCGACCGTCCTCGTCGATCTCGACTTCCAGGGCGGCAGCCTCGCACTCGACCTTGATCTCGAACCCTCGCCGGCCATCTTGGGCCTCCTTGAGTCGCCCGACCGGCTCGACCCGCTGGTTGTGACGCAAGCCATGCGCCCCCACCGGGCCGGCTTCCGGCTCATTGCAGCAGACGCGCCGATCGAGGCCGGGCTTGCGATCGAGCCGGATGCCGTCCTTGCGCTGCTTGCTGCGGCTGGCGCGGATGCAGACATCGTCATTGCCGATCTGCCCCGCTGGCTTGATCGCAGCCGGCGCGCCGTGCTGCGCACAGCCGACCGGCTTGCCATCATCACGCCACCAACACTTGCCGGCCTGCGCGATACCCGGCGTCTCGTCCAGCTGGCGACAGGCCTTCGCGCCGGGCAGCGGCCACTGCTCGTTGGCAACCGGGCCGGCGCCCAAGGCGCCGAGCTCGACTGGCCCGATTTCGGGTCCGCCCTCGGGATGCCGATCGATGTCCTCCTTCCCGAAGATCCGGCCGCAGCCCGCGCTGCCGCCGAAGGCGCAACCACGCTTGCTGCTACCGCCTCGCCTGCGCTTGCCCGGGCGCTGGCGAAGCTGGCCAGCGCTCTTCAGCCAGAGTCAGCGTTGCCGACATCACCCGGCCTTGGCCGCTGGCAGCGCCGGCTGGCACGGCTCCTTGGCCGGGTTCCCGCCTGATGGCCGGGTTCGGTCGCAGGCCAGCCGCTGCTGGCGCCGCCCAGCCCGCATCGTCGGTGCGTAGCTTGCGTCCCGCTGCGCTCCGCCGCGAAGTGACGCTCATCGACCAGGCCCGGGCCCGGCTGATGGTCCAGCCGGCGATCGCCCGCGGTTTTGACCCGGCAACCGATGGCCAGCGGCCGCGCGGGGAGCTGGCAGCGGCCATTGGTGCCACCATTGACTTGGCCCTAGCTGCTGAAGGCGTGATGGTCGACGCACGCGACCGGCGCGAACTCGTCACCCATTTCCTAACCGGCCTCATCGGCTCGGGCCAGCGCATGGTCCAAGCATCGGCCGCAACTGGGGATGAAGCGGAAACCGCTGCCGAGCGCGCCCACCGCCTCGTCCTCGACTCTGTGCTCGACCGGATCGACCCTGCAGCGGCTGCCGCCATGAACCGCGGTGAGCTCGGCCGCCGCCTCCATGATCTCATCGGGCCCATCCTCGCCGAGCAGAGCCTGGTGCTCAACCGGGAGGAGCAGCGTGCGCTCGTCAACCTCCTCATCGATGACATGCTTGGCCTCGGCCCGCTCCAGCCCTTTCTTGCCGACGACAGCGTCAACGACATCATGGCCAATGGGCCCAAGTCCATCTGGGTCGAGCGGCACGGCCGGCTTGAGAAGACTGGCGCCCGCTTCCGCGATCAGGCCCACATGATGGCCATCATCGCGCGCATCGTCACGGCCGTCGGCCGGCGGGTGGACGAGTCAAGCCCGCTCGTCGATGCCCGCCTTCCCGATGGCAGTCGCGTCAATATCATCATCCCGCCGCTCGCCATCGATGGCCCGGCGATTTCGATCCGCAAGTTCGGCCGTCGCAGCATCGATCTCGACCGCATGGTCCAGCAAGGCAACATGAGCCAACAGATGGCGAATTTGCTGAGGATTGCCGCCCGGGTGCGTCTCAACATCCTGGTTTCAGGGGGCACTGGCTCTGGCAAGACAACACTTCTCAATGCGCTTTCGCAGATGATTTCGGCCGACGAGCGGATCGTCACCATCGAAGATGCAGCCGAACTCCAGCTCCAGCAGCCGCACGTCGTCCGGCTCGAGACTCGGCCGGCCAACCTTGAAGGCCGCGGCGAAATCACCATCCGCGATCTGGTCAGGAACGCGCTTCGGATGCGACCGGACCGAATCATCGTCGGCGAGATCCGCGGTGCCGAAGCGATCGACATGCTGCAGGCGATGAACACTGGCCACGATGGCTCGCTTGGCACCATCCACGCCAACCGGCCGCGCGAGGCGCTGACCAGGCTTGAGAACATGGTCGCCATGGCCGGCTTCCAGCTCTCAACGACGGCCGTGCGCACCCAGATCGCCTCCGCAGTCAACCTCATCGTCCAGGTCGCCCGCATGAAAGACGGAGTCCGCCGCGTCACCAGCATCACCGAAGTGACGGGAATCGAAGGCGATGTGATCACCCTCCAGGAGCTCTTCCACTTCCGCGAGGAGGCAAGGCCGCCCGGCGCAGACCCAACGCAAGTACACGGCACATTTGCCGCAACCGGTCTCAGGCCCCATTTCGCCGCGCGCGCCGAACATGCCGGCCTCGGCAGACTTCTTGCGGAAGCGGTTGGATGACGGCGCTTCCGCTCCCGGCCCTTTCGCTCCTTGTCGCACTTTTGCTGACGGCAGCTGTTGTGGCTGCCATGGCGGCAGTGCAGCAAGGCCTTGCCCGAGCTGGGTTGGTGGCGCGCGCTCGCCGCGCTTGCGCCCAACACGGCAAGCCCGGCCCCACTCGGCAGGCACGGCTGGAGCGTGAGACCGTGGATGAGACTCGCCTTGTCTTTCGCGTTGCAGCGCTCTGCGGCCTTCTTGCACCTGGTGAGCGCATGCCACCGCGCCTGCGTCTTGTTCTCTTCGCCCTTGTGGTCTTCGCCTTCGCTTTCCTCCTCGCCCGTGTCGGCCTCGCTGCACCGGCCACCGTTGCGCTGGCATTGTTTTTCGCTGCCGGCGGCTTTCGCTGGCACCGCTGGCGCCAGGAGGCTGCCATGGCGCGCGCCTTCGAAGCCCAGCTTCCTGACACGATCGGCCTCATGGTCCGCTGCGTTCGCGCCGGCATTCCGGTCGCCGAGGCCGTGGCCGAGGCGGGCAGCGAGATGGCGGCGCCAGCCGGTCCGCTGTTCGCTGCCGCCGACCGCCAGATCCGCCTTGGCCGGCCGCTTGAGCAGGCCTTGTGGGATATCGCTGCAACCGTCCGGCTTGCCGAGTTCAACTTCCTGTGCGTGGCGGTTGCCGTCCAGCGCGAGACTGGCGGCAACCTTGCAGAGACGCTCGCAGCTCTGGAAACAACGGTGAGAAAGCGGCTTGCACTTCGCCTCAAGGTCCGCGCCCTGACCTCCGAGGCACGAGCGAGTGCTCTCATCATCGGCGCGCTGCCGCTTCTCATGGCCGTGGGGCTTGCTTTCCTTGCCCCTGACTATCTGACGCCACTGCTCGTGACCGATCCCGGCCGGCTGCTCCTGGCGACAGCCGTGGGCGCCCTTGGCCTTGGCGGGGCTATCATGTCCCACCTCGTCCGCCGCGAAACGGCTGCTCCATGATGCAGCGAGAGCTTCCGGCGCTCGCTGTCTCGCCCGAGGTCCAGCTCGCAGCCCTTGCTGTGGGAGCTCTCGTCTTTGCCACTGCGCTTGCCGCTGGCCTGCTGCTCCATCCCGCAGGCCTTGAGCGCCGGGCCCGGGCGCTTGGAGCCCATGCCGATTCGCCACAGACGCCTCGCGCTCGCGGCGCCCAGCTCCTCGCCTGGATCGACTGGGCCATCGCCCGCCTTTCGCTTGTGCGGGCGACCGAACGGCGCGCGCTTGCCCGCACGCTTGCGCTCGCCGGCTTCCGCGCGCGCGAGGCTGTCAGCCTCTACCTCGCCACGCGCCTCCTCGCACCCCTTGCCGGCGCGCTGCTGGGCCTTGCCGCCGGCCCGCACACCGGTCTCGCCCCGACCGCTGCCGCCCTCGCCGGCGCTGGGCTCGGCCTTGCAGCGCCCCCCCTCTTTCTTGCCAACCGCCGCCAGCGCCGGCGCCAGGCGATAGAGCGCGGCTTCCCCGACGCGCTTGATCTCCTCGTCATCTGCGTAGAGTCTGGGCTTTCGGTCGATGCCGCGATCGCCCGGGTTGCCGGCGAACTCGGGCGCGCCCACCCCGTGCTCGCCGCCGAGCTGCAGCTGGCGGCAGTCGAACTTCGCTTCCTCCCCGACCGGGCCGATGCCTTCGCCAATCTGGAAGCCCGCACCGGAATCGAGGGCATCCGCGCGCTTGTTTCCATGCTGCACCAGACCGAGCGGTTCGGAACTCCGCTCGCTCAAGCGCTCCGCACCCTTGCCGCCGAGGCCCGCACCGCCGCCCTGCTCCGAGTCGAGGAGCGCGCCGCGCGCCTGCCCGCAGTGCTGACAGTGCCGATGATCTTCTTCATCCTGCCGCCGCTCTTCATCGTGCTGGTGGGCCCTGTGATTGCCCAGCTGCTCAGCCGCTGATCTATTCCACCAGGGCGACCCGCTGGTCCATGAGGGTTTTGACTCCGACCCCGGCGCAAGCGTGGCCAAGCCGGGTGATTCCGGAGACGAGGATGCGCCCTGCCACCACCTGGGTGCAGGCGGCAGCGTTGCCGGCAAGCTCGACGGTCTGGGTCGGAAGCAAGATGGCCCCCGTCAGCTTCTGCCCGCTTCCCGCCACAAGCCGGCTGGTTGCAGGAGGCCCGGTCGAAGCTCCGAGCAGCGCCACGCCAGCCATGCTTCCCGCCATCGGCGGCTGCAGTTCGACTTGTGCGCCGGCTGCGAACTCGACGGGATGCGGGCCTGTCCACAAGGTTGCCCCCCAAGTCTCGAGCCGGCCGCCTGCCTCCACATGCAAGGGCCCGGCAAGCCGCCAGGCTATCCCCTCCACCCGGAGCCGCCCACCTGGGGCGACTCGAACTCCGCCGCAGCGCGGCTGCGGCTCGGCACCGTTTCGGACCACCAGCACGCCCGAGACCGTGAGCGTGCCTGCCACGCACGCCATCGTGGAGGCTGCCGGCACGCTGTAGGGGTTGACCTGCGGCAGCCGGGCGGCGGGCGTCAGCGGCCCGGCTGCAAAGGCCTCGCAGCCATCGAGCAGGAGCCGCCCGCTCCCGCTCTCGCGAATGCTGCCAGGCGCTGGATCGAGTGCGAGCAGGCATCCTGGCGCAACCTGGATGACAGCGCCGACTGCGCGCGCCCGCACAACGCTCACGTCGGCACCGAGGAGCCCGCCAAGCCGCACGGTTCGCGGCCGGCTGATCTCAACGGCAATTGCGAGCGGGTCACCAGCGCAGCGGCCGGCGGCTGGCGGCCACTCGACGCTGACCATTGCCTCCGTGTCGTTGAGATTGTCCTTGGCAAGCGCCCGCGCGACTGGTGCAGCTGCCACTCCGCTGCGCAGCGCCCGCGCGCCGGCGTCGGCACCCCGGTCGGCGGCCTGCTGCAAATCCCGCTTGGCGGCGAGACCTCCTGCAGCGTTGAGCCCGAGTGCGACAAAGCCGAGCACGGCAGAAAGCGCAAGAGCCGTGAATATGGCGCTGGCGCCTTGCTCATCAGCGCTCAGCCAGCGCAGGTCACCGCGCTGTGCCCCATCGCTTCTCATCCGCCCCGTCCGATGCAGGCTGAAGCGTCGAGGGCCGGAAGCGCTGGCCCGAGCCCTGGCACCAGCGATGGGTAGGGGAGGGCGACTCGAATGAGGGTGCCGCAGGCAGCACGCCTCGTCGCCAGCGCTGCCGGCTCCACTGGGGCGTGAACAGCAAGGCGTTGCAAACCCGCCCCCACGTTCTCGGCAAGGCCGGCCGGTGTCGCGCAGGCGCCCTTCATCACTTCCGCGCAGCGGGCGGCCTCGCTGACGGCATGATCAAGGGCAGCTGCAAACCAGATATAGCGGCCTGTCTCGATGCTCCCGAGGAGCAGCACCAACAGCAGGGGGGCGACAAGGGCAAACTCGACGGCAGTTGCCCCGCCCTGGTCTGCTGCCAGCCGCCGCAGGAGCCCGCGCGCTTGCACTGCCGCAGCGCCGGTCCACTCAGTCCAGACGCACAAGGCTCTTGGCCTCAACGCTCGGCGGCAGCAGCGCTGATGGCCAGTCCACCAGCCGATCAACTGGCGCCTGCATGCGGATCTCGGCGAAGGCCGCAGGCGGGCTTCCATCCGGGCATCGCGCCTCTGCTGCCTCGCCGATTCCCTGGTCGCCCGGGCAGCCGCGAAACACGCGCACCGCCGCTGTGACATTGGCCGGGAGATCGACAAGTTCTGTGATCCGGATCGTGGGCAGCGGCGCCAGCCCCGGCCCCTGTTGCACGCCCGGCTGGCCACTGGTCGCTAATCCTGAAATCTGGCTGCGGGCGCGCAGCGGTGGCAGCAGATCGCCAGCAAGCCGAACCACTGCCTTTGCCGCGCTTTCGGTGAGCGCTTCGACTTGGCGCGCCCGCGCTGCTGTGATGGCCAAATCGGCGGCACCGAGCAGCAGTACCGTCAGGAGCGGCAGGGTAAGCGCGAGCTCGAGGGCTGCGACACCACGCTCGTCTTTGAGGAGTTCTGCCTGATGGTCGCGCCCTTGTGGCCGCGGGCGAGGGAAGCGAAGCGCTGATTGCCTCTCCTGCATAGCCGGGTTTTGCCTTGCCCCCATAACGGCATCGGCTCCCAGCCCTTGCGCCTCGCCGCCAGATGCCACAGCGGCGAAAAGAGGGTGAATGGCCGCTTACCCTCCATTGCGCCTTGGCCCAAACTCGCCCATCCAGGTTGGTGCGAGCATGACCGAAAGCAATATCCGCGAGGCCCTGGCGCGGCTCCACCGCGCTCCTGACAGCGAAGTGCTGGCGCCGCTGCTCGCTGCGGCAGAGGTCGGGCCGGAAGAGCGCGAGCGCATCCTTGCGCGCGCTGCCGGGCTTCTTGCCGATATCCGCGCTGGTGAGCAGGAAGGCTGGGTCAATCGCTTTCTCAAGCACTACCGGCTCAACAGCGAGGAGGGCAGGGCGCTCCTCTCTCTTGCTGAGGCCTTCTTGCGCGTGCCCGACGCTGCAACCGCGGACGCCCTCGTCCGCGACAAGATCGGCGCTGCCGACTGGGAATCCGCCGCAGGGGCCAGTCCGTCGCTCCTCGTCAACTCGGCGACCTGGGGCCTCGTCGTCTCCCGCGCCCTGCTCTCGGGCGAGGGCGGTGTGCTCCGGCGCCTGGTGCAGCGTGCCGGAGAGCCTTTCGTGCGCGCTGCCGTCGGTGCAGCCATGCGCCTCATGGCCGACCTGTTCGTCATGGGCCGCACCATAACAGAAGCACTCGCGCGCGCCGACCAGCGCGACTATCGCATCTTTTCCGCAAGCTTCGACATGCTCGGCGAGGCGGCCCGCACCATGGCGGATGCCGAGCGCTATTTCGTGGCCTATGCCGAGGCCGTCGCCGCCGTCGGCCGGGAGGCCAACCGCCGCGGCCACAGCGTCTCGGTCAAGCTCTCCGCCCTCCACCCCCGCTACGAGACCGCTCAGGCCGCAAGGGCCGTTCCCGCCATCGTCGAGCGGCTCGAGGCGCTCGCCACTGCTGCAGCCAGCGCCGGCGTGCCCTTGACCATCGATGCCGAAGAGCAGGATCGCTTGCTCGTCTCGCTCGATATCATCGAGGCACTCGCCCGCACGCCGTCGCTTTCCGGCTGGGACGGGCTTGGGCTTGCAATCCAGGCCTATGGCAAGCGCGCTCGCCCGCTCATCGACTGGGCCCAAGCACTTGCCAGCGCCACGGGCCGCCGCTTGACTGTCCGGCTTGTCAAGGGCGCCTACTGGGACAGCGAAGTCAAGCGCGCCCAGGAAGCAGGTGTTGCTGGCTATCCGGTCTTCACGCGCAAGGCGGCAACCGACGTCTCCTACCTCGCCTGCGCCCGGGCCCTCCTCGATGCACCCAACCTCACGCCCGCCTTTGCCAGCCACAATGCGCTGACAGTTACCACCATCGTCGAATGGGCCGGGCAGCGCCGGGATTTCGAGTTCCAGCGCCTCCATGGCATGGGCGCCGGCCTTTACGAGCGCCTGGTGGAGAACGAGGGCTATCAGTGCCGCCTCTACGCTCCCGTTGGCGGCCATCGCGACTTGCTTGCCTATCTTGTCCGCCGGCTGCTCGAAAATGGTGCCAACTCGTCTTTCGTCCATCAGCTCGCCGATTGCACCGTCTCCGAAGCTGACCTTCTCGCTGACCCGGTTGCAAAGCTTCGCGCAACCGGCGCGACAAGCCCTGCCATTCCGCTCCCGGCCGACCTCTTCATGCCCGAACGTCGCAATTCCGAAGGCCTCGACCTCGCTCACCCGCAAGTCCTGTCAGCGACGGTCGCCGCGGTCGGACGAGCGCTTGCAGAATCCTTCCGCGCCGCCCCGCTCATCAGCGGCACCGCCGCCGATGGCCCCGCCCGGCCGGTCCTTGCCCCCTTCGATCCAGCCCGGCGGGTGGGCGAAGTCATCGAGGCAACGGCGGCGGATGTGAAGGCCGCCTGCGCTGCAGCCGCCGCTGCCCAGCCGGAATGGGACAGAACGCCACTCAAGACCCGCGCCGAAGCGCTCGACCGCTTGGCCGACCGCCTGGAAGCAGACCGGCCTGCGCTCCTCGCCCTGCTCCAGGCCGAAGCCGGCAAGACCCTCCCCGATGCTCTCGCCGAAGTGCGCGAGGCGGTCGATTTCTGCCGCTACTATGCGGCCCAGGCGCGCACCCTCTTCGAGCCCAAACCGCTTCCCGGCCCCACCGGCGAAGCCAATGTGCTCCGCCTCCACGGCCGCGGCGCGTTTGCAACCATCGCGCCCTGGAACTTTCCGCTTGCCATATTCCTCGGCCAGACGGTCGCTGCCCTCGTTGCTGGCAACAGCGTCATCGCCAAGCCCGCGCCCCAGACGCCGCTTGTCGCTGCACGCGCCGTCGCCCACGCCCACGCTGCTGGAATCCCGCCTGAAGTTCTCCATCTCGTCCCAGGCGGGAGTGACGTGGGCGCTGCCCTTGTGGCCGACTCCCGCATCGGCGGAGTGGCGTTTACGGGCTCGACGGCAACAGCCCGGCGGATCGCGCGTGCGCTCCTTGCCGAAGACGGCCGCCCGCTCGTCCCCCTGATTGCCGAAACTGGCGGTCTCAATGCCATGATTGTCGACTCGACTGCACTTCCCGAGCAGGTCGTCACCGACGTCATCACATCCGCCTTCCGTTCAGCTGGCCAGCGTTGTTCGGCACTCCGCCTCCTCATCCTGCAGGAGGATGTGGCCGAACCCATCCTCGCCATGCTCCGCGGCGCGATGGACTGTCTCATCATCGGCGACCCGCTCGATCCCGCAACCGATGTCGGCCCTGTCATCGATGCAGCCGCCCAAGCACGGCTGCTCGCCCGCCTCGAAGCCATGGGCGATTCCGTCTTCCACCGTCTCCCCGTGCCAGCCACTGGCTATTTCGTGCCGCCCGCGCTCATCCGCCTGCCGTCGGTCGAAGCGCTCGAGGAGGAGTGGTTCGGGCCTCTCCTCCATGTCGTCCTCTGGGACGGCAGCGACCTTCCCGGCCTCGTCGGGCGGATCAATGCGTCGGGCTACGGCCTCACCATGGGTCTCCACAGCCGGATCGCCGCAACTGCGGCTGATGTCGAACGGCTGGCCCGGGTTGGCAACCTCTATGTCAACCGGTCGATGATCGGCGCCGTCGTCGGCTCCCAGCCCTTCGGCGGCGAAGGTCTCTCCGGCACGGGCCCCAAGGCCGGCGGCCCGCACTATCTCCTGCGCTTTGCAACCGAGCGTGTGACCTCGACCGACACGACATCCGCCGGCGGCAATGCGAGCCTTCTTGCCATTGCAGACTAGCGCATCCCGGCTTGAGCACAGTTTCCCGCTTGGCTAAATGGCGGGGGAAAGGGGCGTCGGACCCCTTGGGGCCTGCCGGCGGGGGCAGGCTGCAGCCGAGGATGCCGACGCCGTGGTGGAAACCGCCTGCCCGTCCCCCCAAGGAGAGCCCGTCCCTTCGGGCGCGCGACAATGCGTGTCCTAACCGTTCTTGGCACGCGCCCAGAAGCAATCAAGCTTGCCCCGGTCGTTCGGGCACTGGAAGCGGCGCCGGGCATCACCTCCATCCTCTGCGCCACCGGGCAGCATCGTGAGATGCTCGACCAAGCGCTCACCTGCTTTGCGCTCAAGCCACAGTACAACCTCGCCATCATGCGCCACGACCAGACCTTGTCTGAGGCAACGGCTGCCATCCTTGACGGTGTGAGTGCCGTCCTTGCAGCCGAGCGGCCGGACTGGGTCCTTGTCCAGGGGGACACCACGACCACCCTAGCTGCCGCGCTTGCTGCCTTCCACGCGCGCGTGCCTGTTGCGCATGTCGAAGCAGGCCTTCGCACCGGCGATACATGCACCCCCTGGCCCGAGGAGATGAACCGCCGCCTCGTCACCAGGCTCGCCACCCTCCATTTCCCGCCGACTGCCGTGGCGGCTGCCCACCTCCGCGCCGAAGGTGTCGCCGAGACCGCCATTCTGGTTACCGGCAACACGGTCATCGATGCGCTCCATGCGCTGCGCGCCCGGCTCGATTCCGACCCCGTGCTCGGCTGCGCGCTCGATGCCCGCTTCGGCTTTTTGGCAAGCTCCCGCCGGCTCCTCCTAGCCACTGCCCATCGCCGGGAGTCGCTCGGTGGCGGCTTGATGCGCCTGTGCACTGCGCTCCGCCTTGCCGCTGGTCGCGGTGACCTCGAAATTGCTGTTCCCGTCCACCCCAATCCGGCGATCGCGCAAACCGTTCATGCCATGCTGGCCGGGGTGCCGCATGTCCATCTGCTCGCCCCGCTTGATCCGCTCGCCTTCGTCCATCTGCTGCGCCGGGCCCACCTCGTTGTGACCGATTCGGGCGGCGTGGTCGAGGAAGCTGCCGCCCTTGGCCGTCCAGTGCTCATTACGCGGGAGAAGACTGAGCGCAGCGAAGCCGTGAAAGCCGGTGGTGCACGGCTCGTCGGTACTGCCACTGGGGCCATCTTGACCGCAATCGAGCGCCTGCTTGCCGACGAGGCCGCCTGGGCGGCCATGGTCCGCGCTCCCAACCCCTTCGGCGACGGCCATGCCGCCGCGCGAATCGTTGCTCGCCTTCGCAGCGCTGAGGTGCCGGCCCTGCCGGTGCGCGAACCCGCGGCGCGGTCGCTTCGTCCGGCAACAACCCGCCTGCGCGTTGCCATGCCCCGCCCGCGCCGCTAGGGCGCTCAAGACGCACCGGAGACCGAAGCAGTGACGAACCCAGAAATCTGGCCAGTCCTCCTCTCTGGTGGCTCAGGAACGCGGCTTTGGCCACTATCGCGCGCCGATTTGCCGAAGCAGCTCCAGTCCATCGCCCATGAGGAAACCATGCTGCAGGCAACAGCGCTGCGCGCGCACCGGCAGCCCCAGCCCCCCCTAGAACGAACCGTATTCCGAGCAAGATTGCCTCAGCGGCGCGGATTATGGCTCACTTGGAATCCCGGGCGGGCTTGTCGCAAGGCATGGGGAAGCCGCGGCTGTCCGGGGCCGGTTGGGGAGATGGGGAATCCCGGGCCCGGGTTTGAGCGGCCGGGCAAACCGCGCGCCAACGCGAGCTGATCGACGCGACCGCTCTGGCTCGCTTGAGCCGGCGCTAGGCTATTCCCCGTTTTATCAGGGGCTTCGGCAATTCTGGCGGGGGTGCCATGGCCGGACGCTACAGAGCTGATCCTCAACCTGATCATCAAAGGGGTAAACTCCACCACCCTGTCAACTCCGGCGATGGCACTATGAGCTCCAGGTTGCAAAGCGCTCGGTGCCTGTCTATCTGCCGCCTTGTGGAAAGGCGGGAACAGTCATGGCGGGCCGTCGTTTCCGGTGGCGCTGGCTACATCGGCTCGCACCTCGTCTGGGCGCTGGTAGAGCGTCATTGGTCGGTGTTGGTCATCGACGATCTTTCAACCGGACTGCGACAGAACCTGCCGGGGGAAGCGCAGCTTCTGGTGGCCGACATGGCTTCAACGACTGCTGGCATGGCAATAGAGGATTTTTCGCCGGATATCATTTTTCAATTTGCCGCAAAGATTCGCGTCGATGAGTCGTTCGAGAGGCCCGATCTGTATTGGGATGTCAATTTACGCCGGTCAGGCGAGCTGTTCGCTAAATCCTTGGACAAGGGTGTCAGGCATTTCGTTCTCTCGTCAACGGCAGCCGTCTACGGCGAACCGGACGTCGACTTCGTGACTGAGGACACGCCTGCTCGACCAATTTCTCCCTATGGCCGCAGCAAGCTGGCGTCGGAATGGTTGCTTCACGATCTGTGCGAAAAGGCCGGGGCCACCTACACCGTTCTTCGCTATTTCAATGTTGCAGGGGCGGACGCGAAGCTTCGGACAGGGCCCCGCTTGGGAACCGGGAACCTCATCAGCGTTGCGATTGAGGCGATGCTCGGCCAACGAGCGGAGCTGCCGATATTCGGCACGGATTACGACACGCCTGATGGAAGCTGCATCCGCGACTTCATACATGTGACTGATCTGGTAGATATCCACATCCGCTCCGCTGAACGGTTGCTGCGGGGTGGCTCTAGTGTCTGCTTCAATTGCGGCTACGGTAAAGGTTATAGCGTCAAGCAGATTGCCGAACGGGCTCGGCAGCTGGCCAGCCATCCCTTCCGGGTCAGCCACAAGGGTCGGCGGAAGGGCGATATTGTATCAATGGTGGCCAACCCCGAACGCATGAAGCAGAACCTTGGGTGGGCACCGCTTCATGAGGATCTTGATTTCCTGCTGCTAACAGGCTTCCGCTGGGCGTCAAAGGGTCTAGCGCTGGCCCCGGTGTGAGCATGCTCCAGTTGCAGCGCATGATCGATCGGCGCATGGGCGCCTGGCGTGCCCGGATGTCTGGACTTCGCCCGCGTACCAGAAGCCGGCGCAGGGGCTATTGTCGTCTGGTCTTCCCGGGGAGCCATTGATGCATGGCCTCCGTTCCGCCGTCTCTGGTGACCGCGTCGATGTTCTCTCTCTGGAGGGAGTGGCGCGCGACATCGTCGTGCGCTGGTACCTGCTGCCTTTGGGTGCGGTGCTTGGTTTCGCCGCAGGCTTGATACACCTCTCTATCGCGGAACCGAAATATACCGCGACCGTCACGCTCGCGCCAGTGCTGCAGGAGGGCTCTAGTGGGTCGCGGCTGGAGGGGCTGGGGCGGCTTGGCAGCCTTGGCTCACTGGCCGGACTCGGCGGTGCCTTCGGCAGAAGCGGGATGGAATTCCGCAAGTTTTTCGAGGTGGCCAAGTCGAGGACGCTGGCCGACCGGTTGGTGGCCAACAAACCGCTTGCTACCCGATTGTTTCATCAGGAGTGGGATCAATCAGCCGCCCGCTGGCGTCCGCCCGATGGCTTTGTTCCCGCTGTGAAAGGTTGGCTTGCAAATTCGTTCGGGATTGACGCACTTGCTTGGCAGCCCCCCGACGGAAGTCGCATGCAACAGTTGCTGAGGCGGCGGCTTGCGATCGTCGAAGATCCCGATAGCCCTTTCATTCGTCTCAATTTCGAGGGGAGAGATCGAGATCTTTCGCTTCAACTCCTGCTGACGATCGTCGACCAGACGGACAGTCTTCTGCGTCATGCCGCCCTTGATCGGTCTAGCAAGCGCATTGCGTTCATTGAAGCCCAGATTCCGTTCCAGCCATCGTCAGATCTGCAGAAGGCCTTCGCAACCGAACTTGCCGAACAGCAGCGAACGCGCATCTTCGCTGCATCAGCTGCGCCCTTCGCGGCGGAGCCATTGACGCCAGCCACGGTTTCCTCACGCCCAACCTGGCCAATTCCGCTGATAAGCCTAGGCGTTGGGACTGGCCTTGGGCTGATGCTGGCAGCGATTGCTGCAGCTTGGCTGGGTGCCCGTCGACGGCGAGTTCCGGAACCGTTAGCAGCAAATTCCTAGAAATGATATGGCTTGAAAGCGAGCCGGAGCGTGTGCCCTTGGTGAGGCAACCGCTAGTCCAAGCGCTGTCCAACATTCTTTTTCTGCTTGGAATATTCCTTAGTCCCTATTACTTCTGGTCCAGCGGACTTCCTCAAATCTCGCACATCGTTCTGGCGTGGGGTGCCTTAGCTGTTTTTGCCAAAGGTGAGGTTATAATTCACAATCCGTGGCGAAACGCTTTTATTTTTTGCGTCTATACTCTTTCTGTCAATAGCATTGTTGCAGCCGTCAATGGGGTTGTCTTGCCGCTCCTGTCGTCTGCCTACTATTTCTTCAACCTCATGATCGTCGTTGGACTTGTGAACGCAGCCATTCGAACGGGGTTAGATCAGTTTTTGCGCTGGTGCCACTGGGTCCTCCTGACTGCCCTGATGATACAGACGACCATCATTGTCTCAGGGCTTGGGAGAACGTTTGAAACGATCCGTGCGACGGGGACGTTCAACGATCCCAACCAGCTGGCCCACTGGTTGATCTGGAATGTGATTTCCGTTCTGGCCATTGGTCGCGCGATAGGTGCCCCACTGCGCGTCGGGGTCGCGGCATTTGCAATTGCCCTTCCAGCTGTCGTTCTGTCGGCGTCACGCTCCGGGTTCCTGGGCATGTCCATCGTCTTCCTGTCTCTAATTATGTTGTTAGCAAATAAACTCTCTTTTTACTGGAAAAACTCCTCAGAAATAATTCGGATTCTTGGGCGAGCGGCCTTGATTCTCGCTCTAGGTTCTCTTGCGTTCGCTTCTAACGAGTTGTTTGATCTCGCGCTAGATATTCAGGTGGGATGGAATATACTCGACAGGTTCTCAGAGATCGGGGCCTTCACAAGCCTGGAGGGAAGAGGCTACGATAGGATTTGGAAATTTCCTCATTACCTTGTGTTTGGTGCAGGCGAGGCTGTCAATTCAAGATGGTCAGAAAAAACCTGGTTTCTTCTCGAGATTCACTCAACCATTGGCGGCGTCCTATTTTCTTATGGCGTTATAGGTCTATTATTACTTTTTGTGATGATTACACCCGCAATTCTGTATTGGCGCGATTGGAAAATGCGGATTCTGTTGCTGGCGCCGCTGGTTTACAGCATCGCGACCTACAATCTCCGGAACACCATGTTCTGGGTTGGTCTCGCGCTCACCGTTCTAGCAGCGCTTCGGGTCCGCGGTGGAGTGCTTGTTGGAGCGGCCGAGATAAGCCGTGGGACGATGGGCAGTGCTCGCAGAATAGTTTAGTGCCGCATTGCGCCGGTCATGAGCGTGATTGTCGCCTTTGAAAGGATGGTGGATGAGCGATAAAGGCAAGGGTAGCAACGTAACCCTGATCGACGTGATCGGCGGAAGCGGGTTCATCGGAACCCGACTTATTCGTCGGCTCCTTGCGCGAGGAGACGTGAATGTACGGATTATCGACAAACAGCCAAGCGCCTCGTTTCCGGAACTTGTCCATCTTTGTGATGTGCGGGATACCGCCGGGCTTCGTCAAGTCATCCGATCTGGTTCGACGATCGTCAATCTCGCTGCAGAGCATCGAGATGATGTCAGACCTGTTTCCCTCTATTTTGAGGTGAATGTCGAAGGTGCCCGGAATGTCTGCAGGGTGGCAACGGAAGTTGGTTGCCATCGTATCATATTCACAAGCTCGGTGGCGGTTTATGGGCGGTCTAGCGAACTGGAGCCGGCGGATGAGACATCGCCACTGCAACCCACAGTGCCATATGGCGAATCGAAGGCAGCGGCGGAGGCCGTTTATAAGGAATGGCAGGCCGGACATCCCGAGGCACGAAGCTTGCAGATTGTGCGCCCAACCGTTGTCTTTGGCGACGGCAACCGAGGAAATATCTACCAGCTCATGCGGGCGATCTACAATCGAAAATTCCTGATGATCGGCGACGGATCTAATGTCAAGTCAATCTGTTATGTAGATAATTGCGCTTCGTTTCTCGAAACCCGACTAGCAGCGCCAGCAGGCGTCGAAATTTTCAATTATGTAGACAAGCCGGACCTGACGATGCGGGAATTGGTCAATCTCATTGCGGCAGAGTGCGGCGTGGGGACGGTGCCCCGCTTGCCGCTACCGATGGCGCTCGCCGGGGCGCTTGCCAATGGATCGGCGGCCCTTTCCAGGCTGGCGGGACGTCGACCGATCGTTACCCGCGAGCGACTAGAAAAATTCGCCATGTCCACCGCTTTTGCAACTCGGGCATTCGAGCTTGGGTTCAGTCCAGAGATCCCCCTCGAGAAGGCGCTCGCAAAGACGATCCAGGCAGAGATTGCAATCGATGGGTTTCGCTGAAGACGGGCGGCTTCAGGTCATTCGCGTAGCGAGAAGCATCTTCTGTGCCTCGGCGAAGGAGGCGATGGCCCTCGCGGCGCGTCTGTCGGGTGCTGCAGCGGTCCGTGCCGGCCAGGCGGATAGTCGCGCGCAGGTTTGCGCAATGGTCGCGGAATCTGCCGGGGTCCAGTCACGATTTAGCAGTCGCGGCAACAGGGCTTTACATTGATCGGCAGGTGCCCGCACCAATTGCTCATAGTCGACCACAATCATTTGTTCCCGGGGTAGTTTGTACAGTTCGAGTATGGCCTCAGCAGCTAACTCAAAAGATCTGCAAACGAACTCGGCGATACATGCTTCGGATGGGGTGTGCCCCCCGTATATTGCGCTCATCCGCCCCCACATGCGCAGATTGGACCAGTAAACATGGACAGGATCCCTAACCAGATATAGGAATGCGGCGGTGGGCCACAGCGCACGGAGCGAGGCAATCCGGAAAAGATGTGCCGGTGATTTGCAGACTAGCCGACCGTGAGACTCGGCAGAGACGTGGCGCAGGAATTCAGAAAGCAGCCCTGCTGCGTGGCCGTCCGTATCTAAGAGAGATTCCTGTAAACTTTCCATAAGTCGACTAGAGTCAAGAAATCCCCTATATGGTGAGGGGCCTCCTAGCAGCAGAATAGGGAATTCATCTTCTTGGGCCGACTGAGCATCGATCTGCACATCGTCCATCGGGCGCTGTTCGCGGCGACGCCCGGGCGAAGATAGCAGCCGAAACGAGGCGGGGCGGAAACAGGCCTCAGTTGTCGGAGCGGTGAACCCTGCAAGTGCCGCGAGAAGGCTGTGAAGATACGTGGTTCCCGAGCGCCAAAAACCAACTATGAATACAGCCACATCAGCCGAATCTGGAGCAGGCAGTCGACACTGGAGGCTCCAACAGGTATCGAACAAGAGTTGCCTGAGGCGGCGTCTACCCGAACCAGACTGGCGCGCAGACAGCCAACGTCCCAAATTTTGTCCGTACCAGAGACTTCGGGGGGCTGGCATTACCTTGTTCCCTGTTTCAACTTGGTCTTCAACGTCTCCTCCAGGCGCTTAACGATGTCGGGTCTGGACGAGATCATGTTTTTGCGATCGGGTCCGGCGGCATGAAGATATTTAAGCGATTTTGTCAGCCTCGGATCGGTTGCCGTCTGGCCAAGGTAGACCGTGTAGTGCCATGGCCAGTTGATGACGCTGGCGGTACCATCGCTCGGTCCATCCCGCACGCGGGCGGGCTCGAGCCAGAAGGCAAACACAGGTCGCGCCCGTCTGGCGCCCGTGTCTGTTAACACGGTCCCGCTCATGGACCGGGGAATGCTGACGCCGGCAAGGGCAAGGATCGTCGGTGCGATGTCGACTTGGCTGACAGGGGTTTCTACCTTGGCCGGCACCACCATGTCGCCATGAAAGAGCAGCGGAATCCGGATGACCGCAGGGTCCAAGCGTGGCCCGCCGTGACCGCCATAGTCGGAAGCAAAGGATTCCCCATGATCCGCGGTTAACACCAAGAGTGTGGATCGAAGCCTCCCAGTATTCTGGAGTGAAACCAGAAACCGGCCGATTGCATAATCGACTGCCCGAATTCCTTCGTCATAGCGGGCTTGGAACAACGCCTGCTTTTCAGGCGCAAGCTTGGCGAAGCAAAAATGCGGATGAGTGAGCTCAGAACCGGAGATCGTCCGCATGTCAGGTGAAGGATCGAACATTCCCACAAACGGCGAGGATGCAACATAGGGGTCATGAGGAGGCATCAGATGCACCCAGAGGAACAGTGGCGGCCCGTCCACCCGGTGGATGAGCAACCGTTCAGCTGCCGCTAGCGCCCTAGCCGGATCGTAATGGTGGCCCGGCACTGCAGTTGCCTTCACCAACTTGCCGGCAAGGGCGAAAGCGAGAGGCGTGAAACCGAGATCAGAAGCCGGGCAGGAGAAGCGCAGCCAAGCAGAAAGGCGATCTAGGCAGCCGACCGGCAGCGCCATCTGGTCCGAAAGGACCACGTCGAAATGTCGAGAGAGGCCGAGCTTGTGCGGACCACCGAATGGATTGGTGGACACCGCAAGGGTGCGGTAGCCGGCCCGGCGCAGAGTTGCGGGCATGCTTTGATCCGCCGCCTCGTTGCTCAGCCGGGCCTTAAGGTGCCAAACCTTGTGGCCGAGCGGGTCCTGACCTGTCATTAAGGAGGCGAGCGCCGGCGCTGTGAAACTGGCGACGGCGTAGGCTTGGGTGAAGTGGAGCGAGCGTTCGGCCAACCTGTCAAAGACCGGGCTGGTGTGCCGGGGATAGCCATGTGAGCCAAGGTGCATGGCCGAAAGGGCGTCCGTCGAGATCAGCAGGATATCCGGCCTCGACCCCTTCGCCCCCGTGGCGGGCAGCGGCAGCGGCGCGGGCCGTGACGCTAGCGCACCATCCACGACTGCAACTACGCCCAGCGGTAGCACCGCCAGCCCCAGCGCCATGCCGGCGCTTCGTGCCTGCCGGGCGGCATGGGGATGACGAAGCGCGAGCCAGGCTGCTATCACCAAACATAATACGGCCCCTGATAGACTGCCTGGCGCAATATCCCCCAAAAGTGGGACCAGCCCCAGCCACGCGGCGAACAAAAAAATCCACGAAACTAGGAAACTCGACCAGCTGTCCTGGATCTTCGGTCCGAAAGCGGACGCGATTACCAAGGAGACGCCCATCAGGGCCAGGGCCAGCGGCAGGTGCAACGCCACGCATGCACCAGCCGTCAGGGCGACCTCTCCTGGCCGAAGGTGGTGCAACAAAGAGTCGAGAAGCGCCGGCAGCGTCAGAAGCAGGGGGAAAGACAAGGCTGCAAGCGCCGTCTCAAGCCCGGTTACCAAGGAGGAGATCCTCCGTGCCGACACAGGGAGATCAGGGATCATTCCGAAACATTCTACGAAACGCTGAGATCACTTTTTCTGCCATGATTTTCAATTGCTCTCGCATGAAGACGAGCACGCCGGCGACAAGCGCGAATATCGGGTAGAAAATTTGGTAAATCTGTCCACCAATATTCGGATCGATGTAGGCTGCGGCCGGATCGGGATCCAAAACCCCCATCAAGAGTAACACCAATAACACAGGATTTCTGTGCCCACGAGCCGGATAGGGGGAAAGCTTCTGGTCAATGCGCACCGGCAATCCTGCCTGCCGTCCTAAGGCCCAGCGTCTCGAGAAAGACCGTATTGATCGACCGGATATCAAACCACTCTTCTGCCAACTTTCGGCTTGCGGCACCCATTTTGCGCACTTCAGTGGGGTTCTCGGCCAAGAAAATCATTGAATTTGCCAATTCAGGCGCATTCCTCGCAGGGACAAGAAAGCCGTTGCGCCCGTCGATCACTGTCTCGCGACATCCAGGCACGTCAGTGGTAATGATCGGTAGTCCGGATGCCATCGCTTCTTGTGTGCTTCGCGGAACACCCTCACGGTAAGAGGGAAGAACAAAAGCAGTCGCCTCTCGAAACCAATCTCGCGGATCTACGAAGCCAGGCCATTCCACAAGGCCTTCATCTACCCATCCCCGAACGGTCCCCTCGTCCACCGAAGAGGGGTTACTGTCGATGCTTCCCAATAGGACGAAGCGGCTGCGAGCAATTTTCGCTCGAACAATCCGTGCGGCTTCCACGAATTCTGTAATCCCCTTCTCCCTTAGAAGGCGACCCACGAAAACATAACAGGGCGGATCAATTTTTGGCTCAAGCAACGGCCATTCGTCGAGTGGCACACCGATCCCCCGGATCAACACGGCTCGGCCAGGCGGGACAAGCCTTCGCTGTTGAAACTCCGCCATGTCGTCCGGGTTTAGAAAAATTGTCTTTTCTGCGATCCTCAAGCTGCTACGAAATAGAAAATCAAGGCCCGTCCGCAGCATCCGCTTGACGAGGCCCTTTGTACCACTCTCAGTATACACGAAACCAAGACCCTCCAGAAGGGCAAAGTTGTGCGGCACGCCCGCCAGCCTAGCTGCTTGTAGGCCGTAAACCACTGGTTTTACAGATCGTGCGATAGCAACATCAGGCCGAAATTTCCGCAGTGCGCGGGCTACGCTAATGATCGTCTTCACATCTTGCGCGGGGTTCATACCCGTCCGCGAGAGCGAAAAGGAGCCAGAGACACACGACATTCGGTTAAGCGCATCAAGCGTGGAAGCATCATGATCCGGGGCAAGAGCTATCACCTCGTGACCCAGCCCCACCATGTCGCGGATAAGCGGGCCCCGAAAGTTGACGATGCTCTCAGCGGTGTTGGATATGAAAGCGATGCGGGCCATAGCTGTCTATATCGATGCCGGAGCGGCGCCCATCGAAGGAAACTCGAAAGTGCGAACAGCAACGGTCTCATGACACGCACGTCGGCACGATGCAACCCGGCGTCCCGTCTGGCGTGGGTCGGAGCAATGACGTGACCGCTGCTCCGACTCGAGGGCCGGGAGAGCAGCTGGCCTGGCACGCATTTGGCCGGCTTAGCGGCGCTGCATTCAGCATTGGCATCATCGCTCTCCTCACCCGGATCCTGCAGCCGGCGGAATTTGGCACCTATTCGGTCCTGATTTTCCTAGCCGGTCTTGCCTACATTGCTGTCCTGCAATGGCTGCGCATTCTGGTGGATCGGGAGCTTCCCAATGCTGGACCCGATGGAGCTCGGCTGACCGGGGGGATTCTGCTTACCACGGGCCTTTCCGTGGTTGGTCTGGCGCTCGTTTCGTGCACCGTCGCCCTCCTCGTGCCGGCAAGCAAAGAATGGGTTGTTCTCGGTTTCGCCTTCACAGTCAGCTATGCGGTGTTCGAAATTGCCATGGCTGTTGCACGTGCTCGCTTGCAGGCTGCGCGGGTTGCCTGCCTCCACTTGCTCAAGGGTGCTATCGGCCTCGGCCTTTCCTACCTGCTGGTCCGCGGTGGATTCGGTGTGGCGGGGGCTGTTCATGGGCTTGTTGCGGCGCACGTTGTCTGTGCGATCCTCGCGCTCGCCCCCCTCCCGCGGGTCGCCGATCTTCGGCTTCCTTCCCTGTCGTTCCTACGTCGAAGTCTGATGCTGACTCTTCCAGTGTCGCTATCCTTAGCGCTGTGCGGGGCGATAAATGGAGTTGGTCGAGTAGCCCTACAGATTTCCGGCCGCGAGGGCGAAGCGGGTCTGTTCTCAGCGGCGTTTGATCTGGCCGGCCAGGGGCTTATCCTCCTAGCGGCGATCGTTCACAGTGGCTTTTACCCCTCCCTCGTCCGGGCGCATGACAGCGGCGAGACAGAGCGCTTCCGGCAACTTTGGCTACAGTTTGGGCAATTTACGATCGCCGGTCTTGCCTTCGGCATCGGGATTCTTGTCGCTTTATCGGGGCCTCTGACCGGACTTGCGCTAGGGTCCGAATTCCGCGACGGTGCCCAGCCGATCTTCATCTTGGCCTGCTTCGGCGCTGGCAGCCTTGGCTTCGCCAATTTCTTCACGGATGCTGCCTTTCAGTTACGGCGCAGGACCGGGGCGCTGCTCGCGATTGGTGGCCTCGGCCTACTAGTCAACCTTGCCCTTCTTGGACTTCTGATCCCCCGCTACGGCGCCATTGGCGCGGCATGCGCCACTGTGGGAGCGAACCTGTCCTATTTGCTGCTCAGCTGGTTAGTCGGACGACGCCATCTCGCCCTCGGAATTGGTAGACCTGAAGAGGTCCTAGCAGCCCTAGCGCCAGCGGTTGGGGCCGTGCTTCCAGCGCTTTTGTGCGTTAGCCTGCTTGATTTGCGCCCAGTCCTAGTCATCTTCATCGGCGGCATGCTCGGACTCGCTGGCGCGCTGACCGCGGCCTTGCTCAGCGATTTCGCTGGATCAAGGCGTCGCGCCCTGGCGCTGGTTATTAAAATTGTGCGACGGCAATGAACCGACGCTTGGTGGCCTCTCTGCTATAAACCGCTTTGGTGTATCTATCCGGCGAAGACCGCGGCGTTGTCAGGTGCCTTTCATGAACTCCGCCCTGCGCTCGTTGATTATGTCGACATCTGGGCCGAGGCGGGTGGCTGCGGAGCGGGCGGTGAAAAGCAGCGACGGGGCCGCCATCAGGCGGCAAGCGCCGCTTGTGGTGGCGACCAGTTCCATGGCAGCAGTTCCTCGAGCCGACTTGCCGGATGGTGGGCGATGCGCGCGAGAATGTCGGCCAGCCAGGCTTGCGGATCGACATCGTTGAGCCTGGCGGTCTCAATCAGCGTGTAGAGGAGGGCAGCACGTTCACCCCCGCGATCCGAGCGGCTTGCATCAACCGAGCCATGCGCTTCTTTGCTATGGCGACGCTCTCGGCCGGCAGCTCGGCATCCACCCGGGGAGCGCCATAGGTGCCCCGCGAAGCAGCATGGATCGTCCGGATCCTGATGTGCCCCCATCTCAGAGGTCCATCGACTATCGTAGTTTGGACCAGGAAGGAACGTTTGGATGGCTGGCAGGAGGCACAAGCCTGAGGATATCATTGGGAAGCTTCGGGAGGCGGAGATCGTGCTGGCGCAGGGCGGCACGGGTCCCGATGCCTGTCGGCGGATCGGGTTTACCGAGCAGTCCTACTATCGCTGGCGCAAGGCGTATGGCGGCCTGAAAGTCGACCAGGCGTAGCGGTTGACCCGACGGGCGGCGTAGCCAACGAGCTCGAGCGGGAGAACGCGCGGCTGCGGCGAGCGATATCGGACCTGACGCTGGACAAGCTGATCCTGCAGGAGGCGGCGCGGGGAAACTATTGAGCCCCGCGCGCCGGCACCGTTGCATCGGTCATGTCCGGGCAACCTTGCCCGTGTCCGAGAGGCGGGTGTGCCGGGTGCTCGGGCAGCATCGATCGACGAGAGCGCCAAGGAGCCACGCGGGGCGGACGACCCGCAGCACATGGAGCATGCCGTTCACAAAGCGCCGATTGTCTCCCACAGGTCGCGCCCAGCACCCGCGCTCAGGCGGCAGAAGCCCGCCAAGCACCGCCCATTCCTCGTCCGTCAGATCCCCGCGAAACACAGCCGCTCCCCAAAAGGCAGCCTTGACCCACAACCCGAATCCCCGGGGGATCTCCTTTGTTAACACGGCCTACAGCGTGGAGATAGACCTTGCCGACCTACCTCCGGATCGGCACGCCCGTCCCTCTGACCCCGCCATAAACCGCCGATAGGACGGGACCGTGAGGAAGTCGGGCAGCTCCTCCGCCAGCACGAGGTCTGTCAAGATGGTTGCCGCCTCCCGATACTTGCCGGCGGCGAAGAAATTGTCGCCGACCTCCCCCTTCCAGA
>NZ_JBRCLD010000008.1:0-12623 GCF_053487655.1 Thermaurantiacus sp.
GTGTAGACGACAAAACCTCGAGCGTCGAACCGCTTCAAAAGCACCATCCGCACATCGGGCCAGATGCTTTCATCTTCGCCCAACGCGACGGTTGCAAGCGCACAGGCGTTCGGATCGTTGATCTCGCACGCTTCGGCCTCCGCCAACCAGCCCCCGAACCGCGCCACGGGATCTTCCATGGCCGCCGCCTAGGCCGGCTTGCGGGGCGGTGCAAGGCCACCTAGATGCATGTGGCTTTCTGGCAACAGTAGGCGTGCTGCTGCGGACCTTCTAGACTCGATCGCGAATGGCTGATCCTTATGTCACCCTGGGTGTCGACAGAAATGCCGATGAGGCTGCCATCAAGCGCGCCTATCGCAAACTCGCGAAAGAACTTCATCCCGACCGCAACGCCCATGATCCGAGGGCGGCAGAGCGGTTCAAGAGGGTGACAGCCGCCTATGACCTTCTTTCCGACAAGGCCAAGCGTGCAGCCTATGATCGCGGCGAGATTGATGGCGATGGCAACCCGCGCATGCCACGCGGCTTCGACGGCTTTGCGCGCGCCGGGTCGCGGCCCGGTGGCTTCCGGCCCCCTCCGCCAGGCGACTCCGCCAGCTTCGAGGCGGATTTCGGTGACATTCTCTCCGAGCTGTTCGGTGGCGTGCGTGGCGGTCGGACGGGCCCACGCCCGGCAGCGAAGGGGCCCGATGTTGCTTACCGCCTTGCTGTTTCTTTTGCCGATGCCGCGCTCGCCCGGCCACAGCGGATCACGTTGCGCTCGGGCCGGACGGTCGACGTGAAGCTGCCCCCCGGCGTCGAGGATGGCCAGCAGCTCCGCCTCGCCGGCCAGGGCGAACCTGGGCCCGCTGGTGCAGGCGATGCCATCGTGACAATCGTCATCCAGCCCGATGCCCGCTTTGAACGCAGCGGAGATGATGTCCGAACTGACTTGGCGGTTCCGCTTGCCAACGCTGTTCTCGGTGGCAAGGTCCGTGCGCCCACACTGGAGGGGGATGTGATGCTGGCGATCGCACCTGGGACCAGCTCGGGCAAGGTGATGCGCCTCAAGGGCAAGGGCTGGACTCGCCGTGACGGCACCCGGGGCGATCTTCTGGCCCGAGTTATGGTCGAGGTGCCAGTGGGCGACGCTGCGCTCGAGAAACTGTTCCGCGAGCGGCAGACAGGGCAGGGCTGAGCCTGGTGGGCCGGCCGTTCGGCCCTGCGATTGCGCTTGTGCGCGAGATTGTCGGCGCTGCCTGGCAAGACGGATCCCTTCATGCTGGCAATTTCGCCTATCTCGCTCTCGTCACCCTGTTCCCGGCTGCAATCCTGGTGACTGCCCTGGCCGGACTTGCGGGCCGCTCGGAGGCCGGAAGCTATGCCATTGCCGGCGTCCTCGGCTTGCTCCCGCCAGCTGTCCGCGACGTGATCGGCCCACTCCTCGACGAGGTCATCGCTGGCAGTTCGCGTGGCGCACTCGGCCTCTCGGTCCTCGTCGGTCTCTGGACCGTCTCCGGCTTTCTCGACACGCTGCGTGGCATCATCTCAAGGGCCTATCGCGCCCAAGACGATCGGCCTTTCTGGAAGACGCGGCTTCTCGCCACGGCCGCGAGCCTGGCTTTCGCTGCATCCGTGCTGCTCAGCGTTGCGATTTCACTGTTGCTGACACTTGCTTTCAAGCTTCTGGCAAGGCTCGATCTTGGCTTCCTCATTCCCCCGCTCGCCTGGCTTGCGCCCATCCTTGTCGCCTTTGCGGCGCTATGGGCGCTGTTCGCCAGTCTTGCCCCTCGGGTCGCAGCGACCGGCCCGCACTGGCCGGGCGCGCTCGTCGTCATCCTGCTGTGGACTGCGGCCACACTTCTCTTCGATCCCATTCTTGCGGCAATGGGCGGCATGGCCCGCACCTATGGCGCTCTTGCGGGAGTCATGTTGGCGCTGCTCTTCTTCTATGGCATCGGCTTTGCCATTGTTCTTGGGGCGGAAACCAACGCGGCTCTTGCGAGGCACCGCCAGGCCGGGTCGGGGCACAAAGGCAACAAGGGGATGCGCGGATGAGCGGTTTGATGGCAGGCAAGCGCGGGCTCATCATGGGGGTTGCGAACGACCGCTCGCTTGCCTGGGGAATCGCATCTGCCCTCCATGCTGAAGGCGCGGTGCTCGCCTTCTCCACTCCAGGTGAAGCCTTCGCTCGGCGGGTGCGGCCGCTTGCGGAGCGCGTCGGATCCGCCCTTGTGCTCGACTGCGATGTCGCAGATGACGCCTCGATCGACTCCTGCTTTGCTGAGCTTGCCCGCCACTGGGACCGGCTCGACTTCCTTGTCCACGCCATCGGCTTTTCCGACAAGGAAGAGCTCCGCGGCCCCTATCTCGCGACGTCGCGGGCGAATTTCCGCCTGTCGATGGATGTCTCCTGCTACAGCTTCACCGCCGTCGCCCAACGCGCTGTCCCGATGATGACAGCAGGCGGAAGCCTTCTCACCCTCAGCTACTATGGCGCCGAGAAGGTCGTGCCGCACTATAATGTGATGGGCCTCGCCAAAGCCGCGCTCGAAGCCTCGGTCAAATATCTTGCAGTCGATCTCGGCCCCCGCAACATCCGCGTCAACGCCATCTCGGCCGGGCCGATCAAGACGCTGGCAGCAAGCGGAATCGGCGATTTCCGCTACATCCTCAAGTGGAACGAACTGAACGCCCCCTTGCGCCGCAACACCAGCCTTGCTGATGTCGGCGGTGCTGGCCTCTACCTCCTCTCCGACCTCGCCTCGGGCGTGACCGGCGAAATCCACCATGTCGACTCGGGCTACAACATCATCGGCATGAAGGCCGTCGACGCGCCCGACATCGCGCTCGCCCGCGACTAATGTCCTTCAACAGCTTCGGCCACAGTTTCCGCTTCACGACCTGGGGCGAAAGCCATGGCCCGGCTATCGGAGTCGTTGTCGATGGCTGCCCGCCTGGCCTGCCGCTCGCCGAAGCCGACATCCAACCCTTCCTCGACCGCCGCCGCCCCGGCCAGTCCCGCTTTACGACCCAGCGTCAGGAGCCCGACCAGGTCGAGATCCTCTCCGGCACCTACGAAGGCGTCACCACCGGCACGCCCATCTCGCTTCTCATCCGCAACCTCGACCAGCGCTCCAGGGACTATGCCGAGGTTGCCGCCAGCTACCGCCCCGGCCATGCCGACTGGGCCTATGACGCCAAATATGGGCTGCGCGACCCGCGCGGAGGCGGGCGCTCCTCGGCGCGGGAAACCGCCTGCCGGGTGGCCGCTGGCGCGGTTGCGAGGAAGGTGCTAGGCGAGAGCATCCGCATCTCCGGCTATCTCGTCGAAATGGGCGGCGATGCGATCGACCGGGCGAACCTCGATCTGGCCGAAGTGGCGAACAATCCCTTCTTCTGCCCCGACCGTGAGGCCGCCAACCGCTGGGAACGGCTGCTCGAGTCCGCCCGCAAGGCTGGCTCCTCGCTGGGGGCGATTGTCGAAGTGGTGGCAGATGGCGTGCCCGCCGGCTGGGGTGCACCAGTCTACATGAAGCTCGACAGCCAGCTCGCTGCTGCCATGATGGGGATCAATGCGGTCAAGGGCGTCGAGATCGGTGCCGGCTTTGCTGCCGCCCGCCTGCGCGGCGAAGAGAATGCAGACCGGATGCGCCCCGGCGCCGAAGGGGAGGGCCCCCGCTTCCTCTCCAACCACGCTGGCGGCACGGCCGGCGGGATCAGCACGGGCCAGCCGATCGTGGTGCGCCTTGCGCTCAAGCCCACCTCCTCGATCCTGACTCCGGTCGAGACCATCACGCGCTCGGGCGAGGCAACCGAGATCGTGACGAAGGGCCGCCACGACCCCTGTGTCGGCATTCGCGCTGCCCCCGTTGCCGAGGCGATGATGGCGCTTGTCCTTGCGGATGCCATGCTGATGCACCGCAGCCAAACCGGCCGTGGCTAGCGTGACCAGCGCTCGAAGCGCACACGCGTAGGCGAGCCAGTTTCCAGAAACGTCTGGTAGTGGGTTCGCCGCATCGCTTCCCGAACCGGGCTTCCCTGACCTTCCGGTTGGCCCAGAACTGCGGCCGACAGGCACTCCTTGGCACTTTCTCGCCAATGATCCGTTCGATCTCGATCAGGGTGAGCTTGAACTGGCCGACCGATTGCCGAGACGCATAGTCGGCAAGTTTCCCATATTTGCCCATCAGCCCCTCCCGGTCCGGAGAGGCAGGATGCCACGGTCAAAAGTTTATTCAAGATGCGCCTTGCAAAGCGGAATGGGCCACATATCCTGTAAGCCGGGTTCTGTCCCCTTCTCGGGGGGCAGCCATTCCTCTCGGGCGCGTGTCGCCACGCACCTCCAGCAACCAACCCGCACGCCGGCCGGATCGTGCCGTGGCCCCTTGCGAGGCCATGCGTGCCTATTCGGTCTTGCTCCCGGTGGGGTTTGCCCTGCCACCCCCGTTACCGGGAGTGCGGTGCGCTCTTGCCGCACCATTTCGCCCTTGCCGCCACCCCCGCGTGCGCCGGGGCCGGGCGGCGGTCATGCTTTCTGTGGCACTTTCCCTGGGGTCACCCCCGGCGGGTGTTACCCGCCACCGCCGATCCGTGGAGCCCGGACTTTCCTCGAAGGCCAAGGCCTGCGCGACTGCCCGGATATGTGGCCCACAGGGCATCTGGCCCTGTCCCGGCAGCGGGTCAAGCCTTGGCGGCTTGTGCATGGCAGCAGGCAACGCTAGGCGGCGCCCGATTTTCCGACCAGAGGACCAAGCGATGGCCATCACCCGCACCTTTTCGATCATCAAGCCCGACGCTACCCGCCGCAACTTGACAGGCAAGGTGACGAGCATGCTTGAAGAGGCAGGCCTCAGGGTGATTGCATCAAAGCGCATCCGCATGACGAAAGAGCAGGCCGAGGGCTTCTACGCCGTCCATCGCGACCGCCCGTTCTTCCACGACCTCGTGGCCTTCATGACCTCGGGCCCGGTTGTCGTCCAAGTGCTCGAAGGCGAGGATGCCGTTGCCCGCAACCGAGCGGTGATGGGTGCCACCAACCCAGCCGATGCAGCGCCAGGCACGATTCGCCGCGAACTTGCGGAATCGATTGAAGCCAACAGCGTTCATGGCTCTGACAGCGACGAGAACGCCGCCATCGAAATCGCCTTCTTCTTCAAGCCCGAGGAAATCGTGGGTTAGCCGCGTCCGGCTGCGCCGTCGGTCGGCGTGTCTGGCGATCAGGCTTTGCCTGACGAAAGCCGCCTCGGCTCACGCCTCCAGCTCGACATCCCAATACAAGTAATCCCGCCAGGTCTCGTGGCAGTAGTGTGGCGGGAAGGCGCGGCCATTCTCCTGCAGCTGGTAGCTTGTCGGCTGGAACGGCCGCTGACGTGGCATCATGTGCGCTTCCGCCGGAGTCCGGCCGCCCTTCCTCAAGTTGCAGGGCGCGCACGCCGTCGTCACATTGGTCCAGGTCGTCCGCCCGCCATAGGCCCGCGGCACCACATGGTCGAACGTCAGATCCTCGCGGCTGCCGCAATACTGGCACTGGAAGCGGTCGCGCAGGAACAGGTTGAACCGCGTGAAGGCCGGATTGGTCGAGGGCCGCACATATTGCCGGAGCGCGACGACCGAAGGCAGCCGCATCGCAAAGCTTTGCGAGCGGATCTCGCGGTCATACTCTGCCACCACGTCCACTCGCTCGAGGAAGGCGGCCTTGATGGCATCCTGCCAAGACCACAGGGAGAGCGGGTAGTAAGAAAGGGGTGTATAGTCGGCATTGAGCACCAGCGCTGGGCAAGCTTCCGGCGAGACATTGCGCTCCAGCCGCTCAAGGACTTCGGGATGATACATGCCGGCAAGACCTCCCACTGCGCCCACGCAGACCTGGAAATCCGGCCCTATCGCACCTCGGGCAGGTGGCTCCCACCGCCTGCGCCGCCCCTATACCAGAGGCTGTATGTCGCCAATATGACAGCACCACATCTCGTAGGGGTCAAGCGCGACTTTCTGTCATGACCGAGATTACCCGCTTTGCTCCCAGTCCAACCGGACCGCTTCACCTCGGCCATGCCTTCTCGGCGGTGCAGGCAGCAGCCCATGGCGCCCTCATGCTCCGGATCGAGGATATTGACCGCAGCCGCTGTCGCCCAGCGCATGTTGCGGGGATCCTGTGCGATCTCGCCTGGCTCGGCCTTGCGCCTGCTGCTTTCCTCCTCCAGTCGGAAGCGCGCCCGCGCCACCGCGCCGCCCTCGACCTGCTCCGCCAGCGTGGCCTGCTCTACGCCTGTACCTGCACAAGGGGGCAGGTAGAGGCCGCCGCCGCCCCGCACGAAGGCGAAACGCGCGCCTACCCCGGCACTTGTCGCGGCCGCTCGCCGCCAGCCGACATGCCCTTTGCTTGGCGGCTTGATCTCGCCGCGACTGGCCTGCCCATGGTCCAGGAGTGGGAGGACCTTGCCACCGGCCGGCAGCAAGGCCGCGCCGACGCGGCCGGAGACCCCATAATCTGGCGCAAGGATGACTGGCCTGCCTATCATTTCGCCTGTGTGCTCGATGATGCCGCACAAGGCGTCACTCTCGTCGTCCGCGGCCGCGATCTTGCCGAGGCCACGCCCCTTCAACGCCTTCTGCAAGCGCTCTTGGGTCTCCCGGCGCCGCGCTACCTCCACCATCGGCTGCTGCTCAATGCCGCAGGCAAGCGCCTTGCCAAGCGCGACCGGGCAGAGACGCTTGCCAGTCTAGGCGCGCTCGGCGTGCGGGGTGCCGATCTTGCCGCGCGCCTTGCAGCGCTGCCGCCTGTTGGCCCGGACCTCCTTGCCTCAGCTGCGGCTGCAGGGAGCGTGCATTCTTTGCAGGACCAGCCTAGGAAGGGCGTGTGAACAGCGTCATCATCGCCCTCATCCTTGTCGCGGCTGCCGCCGTTGCAGTCACACTGGTGCGCGGCGTTCTCACCATGGCCTCGGGAAAGGACGTCTCCGGCACTCGGTCGAACCAGCTGATGTTCTGGCGCGTCGCGCTCCAGGCCATCGCCGTCCTCCTCGTCGTCGCCCTCTTCCTCCTCTCCGGCCGCGGCGGCGGCAACTGAGCTGAAGATGGTCAAGCTTAACCGGATCTACACGCGAACCGGCGACGATGGCACAACAGGCCTCGCCGATGGCTCCCGCCTTGCCAAGGATGCTGCTCGTGTCGCTGCCTATGGCAGTGTCGATGAAGCCAATTCCGCAATCGGAGTGGCGCTCCTTCACGCAAGCGGTGCGCACCAGGAAATGCTACTCCGCATCCAGAATGATCTCTTCGACCTTGGCGCTGATCTTGCGACTCCAGCTGGGCCCGAAGGCGGGAGGGCGCTGCGTATTGTCGAATCCCAGGTCGCGCGCCTGGAAGCCGAAATCGACTCGATGAACGCGGATCTCGCGCCTCTCTCGAGCTTTGTGCTGCCTGGTGGCACTGCGCTTGCAGCGCATCTCCACGTCGCCCGCACGGTCACGCGTCGGGCCGAGCGCGCGGCCGTGACAGCAGCAGCCGAGGGCGACATCAACCCGCTTGCTCTCCACTATCTGAACCGCCTGTCTGACCATCTGTTTGTCATGGCGCGCCATGCCAACCTGGCTCTGCACGGCGGCCAAGGTGACGTGCTCTGGGTGCCGGCCGCCAACCGGGAGACGCCGTGATGGAGACTCTGATCGCCGCGGCCGACGCACTTTTGCCTGACATGGTCGCACTCCGCCGCGCGATCCATGCCGAGCCGGAGCTCGGCCTGATGACACCCAAGACCAGCGCCAGGGTGCGCGAGGCGCTCGCCGACCTGCCGCTGGAGTGGCGCGAGGGACCTTCCACCACCGGCCTTGTCGCCACGCTCCGGGGCGGCGCCAACGGTCGCACCGTGCTGCTGCGTGGCGATATGGACGCGCTTCCCATGCCCGAAGACACCGGCCTCCCCTTTGCCAGCCAGGTCGAAGGGGTGATGCATGCCTGCGGCCATGACAGCCACACCGCCATGCTGGTTGGCGCTGCGCGGCTGCTGTGTGGCATGCGCGAACAGCTTGCCGGCACGGTCATGTTCATGTTCCAGCCCGGCGAGGAAGGCCACCATGGCGCCCGCTTCATGCTGGAGGATGGCTTGCTCGACCCGCTGCCGGACGCCGCCTTCGCCCTCCATGTCATGCCCAACGCCCCGCACGGCATGGTCGGCGGCCGGGCCGGTGCGCTTCTTGCCTCTGCCGACCTCCTCGAAGTGACGGTGGTGGGGAAGGGCGGCCATGCGTCCATGCCGCACGATGCCCTCGATCCCATCCCGATCGCTTGCGCCATCGTCTCGGCGATCCAGACCTTTGTGACGCGCGAAGTTCCTGTGGCTGATCCTGCGGTCGTCACCATCGGCCGCATCCAGGCCGGCACCACCAACAATGTGATCGCCGAGAAGGCCGAGCTTCTCGGTACCATCCGCACCCTCTCGCGCCATCGCCGCGCTGCCGTCCAGCAGGGCTTGCGCCGCCTCGTCGAGGGGATTGCTGCCGCCCATGGTGCAACCGCGCATGTCCGCTTCACCGAGGGGTTTCCCGTCACCGTCTGCGACCCCCGCGCAGTTGCCTTCGGCCGCGCAACTGTCGAAGCGCTATTCCCCGGCGCCTGGCAGGAGATGGCCCAGCCGGTCATGGGTGCTGAGGATTTCGCTTACGTGCTTGAGAAAGTGCCCGGCGCCATGTTCTTCCTCGGCGTCTCCCACGAAGGCGCCGAATGGCGGCAATGCTGTCCGCTCCACTCCAACCGCATGGTGCTCGACGAAAGCGTCATGGCCCGCGGCGCTGCCCTTCATGCAGCGCTTGCCATCCGGTTCCTGGAGAACGGCTTCTCCGCCTGAACCCCGGCATGCCCTCCATGCGGCCCCGCGTTCGTTGACAGGCCGGCGACGTTTCCGCATGGGCGTGGGGTCAACGAAGCGCGTCCAGGGAGCCCCGCGATGAAAGTGCTGGTGCCCGTCAAGCGGGTGGTCGACTATAATGTGAAGGTGCGGGTCAAGTCCGACCAGACCGGGGTCGAGCTCGCCAATGTCAAGATGAGCATGAACCCGTTCGACGAGATCGCGGTCGAGGAAGCGGTCCGCCTCAAGGAAAAAGGCGTCGCGACCGAAATCGTCGTGGTCTCGATCGGCGTTCCCCAGTGCCAGGAAACCATCCGCACCGCGCTCGCCATGGGCGCCGATCGTGGCATCCTCGTCCAGACCGATGTCACCACCGAAAGCCTCGGGGTCGCCAAGCTCTTGGCGAAGATCGCCGCCGAGGAAGCGCCCGGCCTCGTCATTCTCGGCAAGCAGGCAATTGATGACGACGCCAACCAGACAGGCCAGATGCTCGCTGCCCTCCTCGGCTGGCCGCAGGGTACCTTTGCTTCCAAGGTCGAGCCAGGCGACGGCCATGTCGCCGTCACCCGCGAAGTCGACGGCGGCCTCGAGACAGTCGAGCTCCGGCTTCCTGCCGTTGTCACCACCGATCTTCGTCTCAACGAGCCGCGCTATGCTTCGCTTCCCAACATCATGAAGGCGAAGTCGAAGCCGATCGCGATGAAGACCCCAGCCGACTATGGTGTCGATCTCACCCCCCGGCTCGAGGTCCTGAAAGTGACCGAGCCGCCCAAGCGCAGTGCCGGTATCAAGGTCAAAACCGTCGACGAACTCATCGGCAAGCTCAAAGAAGCGGGAGCGATCGCATGAGCATCCTGGTCCTCGCCGAACATGACAACCAGCAGCTGAAGGACGCGACGCTGGCTGCCGTCACTGCTGCCGGCGCGCTTGCAAGCCACGCTGGTGGCGAAGTCCATATCCTTGTCGCAGGGGACAGCTGCCGCCCTGTCGCCGAGGCGGCCGCGAAGGTTGAGGGCGTGGCGAAAGTGCTGTGTGCGAGCGATCCCGCCTATGGCCATGCACTGCCTGAGAATGTCGCCCCGCTCGTCGCCGGCCTCATGGCGGGCTACGACGCCCTCGTCGCCCCCGCCACCTCGCGTGGCAAGAATATCGCGCCGCGCGTCGCTGCCCTTCTCGATGTCGCCCAAGTGTCGGACATTCTCTCGGTCGAAAGCGCCGACACCTTCACCCGCCCCATCTATGCCGGCAACGCCATTGCAACTGTGCGCTCGGGCGATGCGAAGAAGGTCATCACCGTGCGCGGCACCGCTTTCGCCAAGGCGGCAAGCGGCAGCGGCGCGGCTGCGGTTGAGGAGATTTCCGGCCCCGGCGATGCGGCGCTCTCCAGCTTCAAGGGCGCCGAGCTCACGGCCTCGGAGCGGCCGGAGCTCACGTCAGCCAAGATCATCGTCTCCGGCGGCCGCGCGCTCGGGAGCAGCGAGGCTTTCCACAGCACGATCGAACCGCTTGCCGACAAGCTCGGCGCTGCCATCGGGGCCAGCCGCGCTGCCGTTGACGCCGGCTATGTGCCCAACGACTACCAGGTCGGCCAGACTGGGAAGATCGTCGCCCCTGAACTCTATGTCGCTGTCGGCATCTCGGGTGCAATCCAGCACCTTGCAGGCATGAAGGATTCGAAGATCATCGTCGCCATCAACAAGGACGAGGAAGCACCCATTTTCCAGGTGGCCGATTTCGGCCTTGTCGGCGATCTCTTTCAGGTCGTGCCTGAACTGACGGCCAAGCTCTAGCGCCTGTGTGACCAGGGCGAGGGTGATGCGGCTCCTCCTTGCCCTGCTGTTGGCAACACCGGCGGCCGCCTGGGGGCCAACTGGCCACCGCATTACGGGCGCCCTTGCTGAGCATTATCTCTCGCCGAAGGCCCGTGCTGGCGTGCGCGAAATCTTGGGCAGCGAAAGTCTCGAGGAAGCCTCAACCTGGGCGGATCACATGCGCTCGGCACCGGGCCTTTTCTGGCGGGTGACAGCAAGCCCCTGGCACTATGTGACCGTCCCCGATGGCAAGCGCTGGCGCGACCAGCCACCCCCTGCGGAGGGCGACGCACTGACAGCCCTCCGGCGTTTCGAATCGACCCTCAAGGACGTGAAGGCCCCGCTCGAGGAGCGCCAGCTCGCGCTCCGCTTCGCCATCCATATCGTCGGAGATCTCGCCCAGCCATTTCATGTCGGCCGCCCCGGCGATCGCGGCGGCAATGACGTCAAGGTCCGCTTCTTCGGCCGCGAGACCAATCTCCATGCTGTCTGGGACAGTGACTTGATTGACCATGAGCGGCTCGCCTTCAGCGAATGGGCCGCACGCCTGCATCGCCGCCTGACTCCAGACCAGCTTCGGGCCTGGTCCAGCCCGGACCCCGAGCAGTGGGTCGATGATGCTGTTGCCATCCGTGGCAGCCTCTACCCAGCCGCCCCGGACCTTGGCTTCGACTATATCTTTGCCCATCGGGAGCGCCTCGATCAGCAGCTTGCCAAGGGCGGGCTCCGGATCGCCGCGTGGCTCAACCGCCTATTCGATACGCCCTGAAATCGTCATCAGCCGGTAACAAAGTTCCTGCAGGGCGGCTGCAGGAGGGCATTCCATGATTCGCAAGCTTCTGACGACCGTTGCGCTGGTGGCAGCAGCGCCGGTGGCGGCCACCGTCACCTACACGGGCATGTGGGCCGTTCCCGGCAATGCGACGGACCTTTCGGGCTTTGGCCCAGCGACGGCAGGCAACCGCCTCTCCTTCGGCTCGGATCTTTTCTACGACAAGGTGTCGGGGACCTTCTGGGGCAACACCGATCGGGGCCCCGGTGGTGGTGTCCTCGGCTTCCAGCCGCGAGTCCATCAGTTCACGCTTGCCATCCAGCCTGACGGCTCGGTCACCGGTTTCACCCTCCTCAAGACGGTCAACTTCTCCATGCCCGACGGCCGGCCTTTCGACGGCCTCAACCCGCAGCTCCTCAACGGCAGCAAGTCGGTCCTTGGCCTCAGCCATGATCCCGAGGGTCTCGTCGTCCTTCCCAACGGTCACTTCCTCGTGGCCGACGAATATGGCCCCTCGCTCTACGAGTTCGACCGGAACGGAGTCTTCCTCCGCGCCTTCGAGACTCCAGCCAATCTTCTCCCGCGCCAGGCCGACGGTACGCTGAACTTCGTTGACGGGCGCGGGGGTGCAACTCCCGTTGCCACCGGCCGGCAGGACAATCGTGGCTTTGAGGGCCTCACCCTTTCGCGCGATGGCAAGCAGGCGATTGCGGTTCTCCAGGACCCGCTGATGCAAGAAGGTGGCCCCGGCGCTCGCGAAGGCCGGCGCAGCCGCAACGTGCGCGTGGTTGTCTTCGACATCGCCACCGGCAAGGCCGTCGCCCAATATATCTACCAGCTCGAATCGCTTGCCGACATCAATGGCCGGATTCCCGGCACGGCGAATGACTTCCCAGCGACAGCCCAGGGCCGCAACATCGGCCTCTCCGGCATCATGGCGCTTCCCAACGGCAAGTTCCTCGTGCTGGAACGCGACAACCGCGGCCTCGGGGTCGACCCCGTGCTCGACGGTCTTCTCCCGGTTGGCACAAAGCGCATCTGGCTGACCGACTTCTCGGGTGCGACCGATGTGTCGAGCATCAGTCTTGCGGGTTCCAACGTGCTCCCGCCTGGTGTCACCCCCGCCACCAAGACGCTCTGGCTCGACATTGACGCCGAGCTGACCCGCGCTGGCGTGCCCGTGGGCGAGAAGATCGAGGGCCTCGCCTTCGGCCCC
>NZ_JBRCLD010000009.1:0-6970 GCF_053487655.1 Thermaurantiacus sp.
CCGCCAGTCTCCGAGAAGCGCACCAGGAAGCCGGTCCGATTTGCGCTGACAGCGGTGCTCGGCGAGGTGGCGGAGCCAGAAGCGCCAGTGCCGGGAGCGGTTGCGCCGCCGGTGAGGGCCCAGGCGCCCGACTGCCCGCGCTTGCGCTGACTGAGGCAGCGGCCTATTCCTGGTTCTGGAGGCCAGCGCGGGCGTGCCGTTCGCCAACCCGGTCAGGTCCGGAAGGAAGCAGCCGTAACGATTTCCGGTGCGGGTCGGGCTGGTCTCCACCTTCGCGCGCGCCCAGCCACGCCTTGCCCCCAAGCTCTTGCCCCCAAGCTTCCCCTTGCCCTTGGCGCGCTGCCGCGCCACGAGGAGCCATGAGCCTGCTTCCTGAGGATCCGCCGGCCTATCGCGTGCTTGCGCGCAAATATCGCCCGGCGGATTTTTCCGCGCTGATCGGCCAGGAGGCGATGGTGAAGACGCTGGCCAATGCAATCCGGACCGGCCGCCTCGCCCAGGCCTGGCTGCTCACGGGGGTGCGCGGTGTGGGCAAGACCTCGACGGCGCGAATCATCGCGCGCTGCCTCAACTGCACCGGAGCAGACGGCAAGGGCGGGCCGACGGCGGCACCTTGCGGGGTGTGCGACGCCTGCGTCCAGATCGCTGCCGGCCAGCACATCGATGTGATCGAAATGGACGCTGCCTCGAATACGGGGGTGGATGACGTGCGCGAGATCATCGAGGCAGTGCGCTACGCCAGCGTCTCGGCACGCTACAAAGTCTACATCATCGATGAAGTCCACATGCTCTCGAAGAACGCCTTCAACGCGCTTCTGAAGACGCTGGAGGAGCCTCCACCGCACGTGAAATTCGTGCTGGCGACGACAGAGGTGGACAAGGTTCCAGCGACCATCCTGTCGCGCTGCCAGCGGTTTGACTTGCGGCGCGTGCCTGTTGCCATGCTGGAAGCCCATTTCGCCGAAGTGGCGAAGGCCGAAGGCGTGGAAGCGGAGCCCGAGGCGCTGCATCTCATCGCCCGGGCAGCGGAAGGCAGCGTGCGCGACGGGCTTTCGATCCTTGACCAGGCGATTGCCATGGCGGGCGGGCGGCTTGAGGCTGCGCTGGTGCGCGAGCTTCTCGGGCTTGCCGGGCGCGGCCGCGTCACACGGCTTTTCGCCGCGATCGTGGCCGCGGACGCGGGTGCCGCGCTTGCCGAGCTGGACCAGGCGCAAGAGGCCGGCGTGGAGCCGCTGGCGCTGTTCCGCGCGCTCTTGGAGCTTGTCCACTTGCTGACGAGGGCAAAGTGTGGCGGCGTTCTCGACCCGGCGCTTGCCGAAGCCGACCGGGCGATCCTGGCGCCAATCCTCGATAAAGTCGATTTTCCGGCCCTGCACCGACTGTGGCAGCTGCTGCTCAAGGGTCATCAGGAGATCAGTATTGCACCTGAGCCGGCCGAGGCGGCGGCCATGGCGGTACTGCGAGCCGTCCATGCGGCAGGAATGCCGGGGCCGGAGGAACTGGCGGCGCTCATTGCCGGGGCTCCCGCCGTCGGGCCGGCCCATGCCGCAGTGGCGCCTGATCCCCCCCGGCCTCAGGTGCCAAATGATTTCCGCGCGCTGGTGCGGCTGTTCGCGGAAATGGGGGAGTCGCTCCTCGCCCGCCAGCTCAATGACAAGGTGGCCTGCGTCGGGTTCGAGAGCAAGCCTGGGGGCACCACGGTGCTGCTGCAGCCGCTTGGCGAGCTGCCACAGGGTTTTGCCCGCGCGGTGGCCGAGCGGCTGGAACGCTGGACTGGAGCGGGCTTTGATGTCCGCATGGTTGCCGCAAGCGAGGGGGGCGCGAGCCTCCTCGACGAGGAGCGCGCACAGGCGGCAGCCGTGCGGGATGCGGCGCTTGCCGACCCGGTGGTGCGGCAGCTGCTCGACTGCTTCCCGGAAAGCGAGTTCCTGGGGGTGCAATCCGACAATCCCGCAACGATTACAGAGACATTATCAGGGTCTACGCCGAGTGCAACGGAGGACGCGGCATGACGAGCATCGAAGACATTCTGAAGATGGCCGGCAATGTCCAGGCCGAGCTGGAGAAGGCGCAAGCCGCGCTCGACCGGGTGGAAGTGGAAGGGCTTTCAGGCGGCGGGCTGGTGAAGGTCGTGGCCAGTGCCAGGGGCCGCATCGTGCGCCTCTCCATCGATCCCTCGCTTCTTGCGCCCGAGAGCAAGGAGATGACCGAAGATCTCATCGTTGCTGCCTTCAACGATGCTCGCGCCAAGGCGGACGAGGCAGCACAAGCGATGATGCGCGAAGTGACTGCCGGCCTGCCGCTGCCACCCGGCTTCAGGCTCTAAGGCGCGCGGCCTCGTCGCGCATGAGGGTCGCAAGGATGGCGCGGGTTTCGGAATCGATCACGCCGTCCACCTGCTCCTGGCGGAAGCGGCGCTGGAAGGCGCGGGTGGCGGCTGCAAGGTCTGTGACGTCATAGCCAAAACTGGCGAGCGCCTCGGCAAAGCCGGCTTCGTCCCAGCCGGGGTCGGCGACAAGGCGCGCAGGGCGGGCAAGCGCGAGGCCATGGGCGGCGAGGAGCTGCCAGTCGAACAGTTCGCCTGGATCCTCCTTGCGGGTGGGTGCATGATCCGAATGGCCGATGACATCGGCCCGGTCGATGCCATGGCGAGCGATGATTTCACCTGCAAGCCAGACAACCGCTTCCATCTGCCGGCGGGGAAAGCGGCGGTAGCCCCACTGGTGGCCAGGGTTGTGGATTTCGACGCCGACGGATGCGCTGTTCATGTCGGTGATGCCGCGGAAGCGGCCTGCGCCTGCGTGCCAGGCACGGCGATCCTCGGCAACCAACTGGGTCACGGTTCCATCCTCGTCGACAAACCAGTGCGCCGAGACACGAGAAGCCGGGTTGCACAGCCAGTCGAGCGCATCTGCAGCGCGTTCCATGCCGGTGTAGTGGAGCATGAGGAAGCGCACAGGTGCCCGGCGCGCGTCATGGTTGGGAGAAGCGCGGAAGCCGACGACGCGGCTCATCGTGCCGCCTTGCGCGCCGTGCGAAGCGCGATGATCCCCACACCGGTCAGCGTCAGAGCAGCGCCAAGGACCATGGGAAGCGTGATCGGCGTTCGATACCAGAGGGTTGCAAGCATGATGGCGAGAAGTGGTGTTGGCAGGGTCAAGGGCGTGATGGTCGAGACCGGATAGCGTTGGAGCATCCACGCCATGCCAGCATGTCCAACAAGGGACGAGAGGAATCCAGAATAGAGGATCCACCCGATCGCCGAAAGAGGGGTCTCGGGAAGGACGGCAAGCGCGCCAGGCTCGAAAAGGGCAGCTGCGAAAAGCAGAAGCGGCAGGGAGACGAGGGCCTGCCAGCCCATGAGGTTGAGCACATGAACACCAGCCGCGCGCCGGAGCAGGAGTGTCGAGGCAGCCCAGAGGAGCGCTGAAATCACGGTCAGCAGCAGGGCAAGCCGCTCATCGAAAATGCGGGGGTCAAACACCAGGATGGTCACTCCCGCGAAACTCATGAGAATGCCGAGGCTGCGCCGCCACTGGATCCGTTCGCCGGCAAAGGCGATCGCGAGCAGGAGGCTGAAAGGCACGCCAAGCTGGCCGGCGATCGCAAGCGCCGAGACATTGGTGGCAAGGTGGAAGGAGAGGGCGCCAAGCCCGAAGGAGGCACCGAGCAGCAGACCAGAGGCGATGACGAGGACCATGCACGGCGGCGGCCGGCCATCAGCCGGGAGCCCCTCGACGAAGCGCAGGAAGGGAAGGCAGACAGGAAGCATGAAGGCATAGCGCAGCGCAACCGAAGTGAGCGGCGGGACCGCCGAGACGGACTCCTTGATGGCGACGATGTTGCCGGCCCACAAAAGGCAGATTGCGAGCATCATCAGCAGGTGGCGCAGCCTCATGGCCGCGCTGCAGCAACGAAGCGCATCTGGTCTGGGCCCAATTCGGTTGTGAAGGGACCAAGGAGGCGGACTGCGAGTGCAGCGCAAACGGTGCCTGGCTCCGCCGCCGGCGCGCCGGCAAGCACGGCCGCGAGCGCAGCCTCCGGAGGCCGGACTCGGCCCCTGAGCACCAGTGCCGGGCAGCCGCGGTCGAGGATCATGGTGATGGCCCCGGGTCCCGCCAGAAGTTGGGCAGCCTCAAGCGCAAGGGCTGTAAGCGCCCGTGCGGTTTTGGCATCGAGGCCGGTCTCGACCTCGAGTGCGCGCTCGCCGAGGAGGGGCCGGAGCGCGGCGGGATCGAAGGCCGCGTCGGGTGGCGCGCCGAACAGGCCGCGGTGGAGCTCGACAAGCGCCGTCAGCTGCGCGACCGCCTTCTTGAGGAGCGGGTCGGCGGCGGGGTCGAGTTCGAGCGCGACGGCAAGCGCACCGACCGGCGTTGCGAGGTCATGGGCGATCCGGCGGACGAGGAGGGTGCCCTGCTTGGCCTGTTGCCCATCATCGGGGTTGCCAACCGTCACCGTCAGCCGCCGGACTGCCGGCCACGATCCGAGCGCCTCTTGCCTTCGGGGCGGCGGGGAACGAGATGGCGGGCAACAACCCGGCCGTCTCCGGTCTGGACCAGTTCGAACTCGACTTCCGTGCCGGGCACCAGCGCGGCCGCAGATGCCCCGTCGATGGCGGAGGCATGGATGAACGCGTCGCGCGGGCCATAGAGCGGGCGGACAAAGCCATAGCCGCGTGCGCAGTCGAACCAGAGGATGGTGCCTGATGCCATTGCCGCTACATGCTCAGGGCTTCGATTTCACGCAACGGGCGGAAGCCTCCAGGATGCAGGGGATCGGGGAGGAAGGCAGCAAGCGCGGGTGGCGCAACGATGATCCAGACCCAGGACGGATCGGTCACGCCAGCGCGGTCAGCCGCGCTTGGGCGAAGTGGCCCCTCGGGGTGGCTATGCCAGACCCCCAGGATGGCTGGACCACCAGCGCGGTGAGCGCGCTGGGTGGCGACGAGATGCGCCGGGTCCACTTCAAACCGGTGTTGGGGGTCTGAAGCGATATTGGCAGCGACACTGGCTGATGCGACGACCAGCGTCTCTTCGTGGCGCTCGCCGAACAGAAGGCCGCAGGCCTCAAACGGGTAGGCGGTGCGCGCGGCCGCCAGCATCGTCTGGCGGGCATCGCTTGCAAGGACGAGCGGCATTGCCGCATTCGAGGCGGTGTATGGCAGAAGGTCAAGAGGTTCGGCTGCTGCTGCCAGCGGATTCGGCCGGGCTTCGGCTCGACCGGGCGCTGGCGCTCGCGGTGCCGACCCAGTCGCGCGAGCGACTCAAAGCGCTAATCGCGGCCGGTGCAGTCGAAGTGGAGGGAAATATTATACGCGATCCCGCCCGCAGGGTCCAAGGCGGAGACGCCGTGCGGCTGTGGCTTCCGACAGCTGCGCCGGCCGACGCGTTGGCGCAGCCGATCCCGCTTGCCATTGTGTTCGAGGACGACCATCTGCTGGTGGTCGACAAACCCGCGGGCCTCGTGGTGCACCCTGCTGCCGGCAACCCGGACGGAACGCTCGTCAACGCGCTGCTGCACCATTGCAACGGCCGACTGTCGGGGATCGGCGGGGTGGCCCGGCCGGGAATCGTCCACCGGATCGACAAGGAGACTTCAGGCCTGCTCGTCGTGGCCAAGACCGATCCGGCACACCAGGGGCTTGCCCGGCAATTTGCGGCACACACGGTCGGGCGCTGCTATCTCGCTGTGGTCAAGGGTGTCCCCGCACCGGCGGCCGGGCGGATTGCGACCCATCTCGCCCGCTCTGAGGGCAACCGCCAGCGCATGGCGGCCGTCGATCCGCCGCGTGGCAAGCATGCGGTGACGCACTATCGGCTTCTGGAGGCACTCGATGGCGCCGCCGTCATCGAGTGCCGGCTCGAGACCGGACGCACGCACCAGGTGCGGGCCCATATGGCCCACATCGGCCATCCGCTGCTGGGCGACCTGCTCTATGGCGGGCGGCGGGTGATGGGGTGCGGCATTCAGCGTCAGGCGCTCCATGCGCGCACACTTGCCTTCCGTCATCCGGTCACCCTAGATACGCTCACATTCGACAGTCCAATACCGGAGGATATTCAGGCGCTGGTCAGCCGGCTTCGGCGCCAGGGTGCCCAAGCCTTTTTGAAAGGGCGCACATGACGACCAACCTGCCACAGTCCGTTCCGGCCGTTGGCCCCGATGTTTCGCTCAATCGCTACTTGGCCGAGATTCGCAAGTTCCCGATTCTGGCGCCTGAAGAAGAGTATATGCTGGCCAAGCGCTGGCAGGAGCACCAGGACCCGGAAGCGGCGCGCAAGCTCGTCACTTCCCACCTCAGGCTCGTCGCCAAGATTGCCATGGGCTATCGCGGCTATGGTCTGCCGCTCTCCGAGCTCATTTCCGAGGGCAACATTGGCCTCATGCAGGGGGTGAAGAAGTTCGAGCCTGACCGCGGCTTTCGCCTTGCCACCTACGCCATGTGGTGGATCAAAGCCTCGATCCAAGAATACATCCTCCGTTCCTGGAGTCTCGTGAAGATCGGCACCACGGCAGCGCAGAAGAAGCTCTTTTTCAACCTGCGACGGCTGAAGGGCAAGCTGGAGGCGATCGACGAGGGGGATCTCCACCCCGATGATGTGAAGCGGATCGCAACCGACCTCGGAGTCTCCGAGGAGGAAGTGATCTCGATGAACCGGCGGATGGCAAAGGGCGGGGACACCAGCCTGAATGCGCCGCTCAAGGACGATGGTGAGGGCGAGTGGCAGGACTGGCTGACCGACGACGGCCCGGGCCAGGACGAAGTGCTCGCCGAAGCGCAGGAAGCCGATATCCGCCACGATCTGCTGCGCGAGGCGCTTCTCACCTTGAATGATCGTGAGCGGCATATTCTCACGCAGCGGCGGCTGGTGGAGGAGCCGCAGACGCTCGAGGATCTCTCGGGCGAATATGGCGTCAGCCGCGAGCGGATCCGCCAGATCGAGGTCCGCGCCTTCGAGAAGCTGCAGAA
>NZ_JBRCLD010000010.1:0-15050 GCF_053487655.1 Thermaurantiacus sp.
TTCTAGTACCTCCTAACTGAATAACATGTTCTAGAATTCTCCGGTGTAGCCCGTGTTGTATTGAGCTGGACTACAAATTTGAATGATGAATCACGGGCGCTCCAACTTGGCATCATTCGATGGGAGGCCTTGCTCCCGTCATAGCGCAATATCCGGGCGGGCGTATCTACGCCAAGTGGCAACTATACCCTATGACTATTGCCGGCCCAACCCATCAGCGCCGGGAAGAAGCTTTCGTGGGTGGTGCGGAGGGTTTCGGCCGGGAGGTCGAGGTGGCCCTCGACCACGAGGTGGGGGGTGGCGGTGGTGGAGCCGAGGCGGAGCAGGGGGACGGGGCAGTCGTCAAGCCGGGTGTCAGCGGCGGCGGTGATGAGGTAGCGGCCCTGGTCCTCGCCAAAGAGGAAGGGGGTTGGCTCGGTGCCGGGGGGCAACGCGATCCTGGCGCCGAAGCGGCTTGCCATCACCATTTCGGCGAGCGCGACAAGCAGGCCGCCGTCGGAAATATCATGGACGGCAGTCAGCGCACCCTCGTGGATGCGGCGGCGGACCCAGTCGCCGGCGAGCCGCTCGGCCGCGAGATCGACGGGCGGCGGCGGCCCGGCTTCCCGGCTCCGGCATTCGCGCAGCCACAGCGACTGGCCAAGATGCGCCGGCGCCCCGCCGATGAGCCACAGCCCCTCGCCGGGGGCCTTCAGCGCGGGCGTGGCCGCCTTTGCCCAGTCGTCAATGAGGCCGACGCCGCCGATCGAGGGCGTGGGCGGAATGGCAGCACCACCGCCGGTTGCCCGGGACTCGTTGTAGAGGCTGACATTCCCCGAGACGACCGGGTAGTCGAGCGCGCGGCAGGCATCCGACATCCCCTCGAGGCAGCCGACAAGTTCGCCCATCACGGCCGGGTTGGTGGGGGCGGCGAAGTTGAGGCAGTTGGTGATCGCAAGCGGGGTCGCGCCGACGGCGGAGAGGTTGCGCCAGGTCTCGGCGACCGCCTGCCGGCCGCCTTCGACCGGGTCGGCGGCGCAGTAGCGGGGGGTCACGTCGGTCGTCATCGCAAGCGCAAGTCGAGTGCCATGGACCCGGACGAGGGCAGCGTCGGCGCCGGGGCGGATGATGGTGTCGGCGCCGACCATGTGGTCATATTGCTCGAAGACCCAGCGGCGTGAGGCAAGGTCTGGGCTGGCGAGGAGGGTGAGGAGATCGGCACTGGGGTCGGTGCTGGGGTCGAAAGCGCCGAGCGGCGGCGGCGGCTGGGGCGCGGCACGGGGGCGGTCGTATTTCGGGGCGCCGTCCGAAAGGGGCCCGAGCGGCAGATCGGCCACTTGCTCGCCGTGGAAGCAGAGCTCGAGGCGCCCGGAGCCAGTGATTTCGCCGATGACGGCGAACTCGAGGCCCCATTTCCGGAAGATGGCCTCGGCCTCGGGCTCGCGGCCGGGTTTCAAAACCATCAGCATGCGCTCCTGGCTTTCGGAGAGCATGAACTCGTAAGGCGTCATGCCCGCTTCGCGCGCTGGCACTCGGTCGAGGTCGAGGCGGATTCCAACTCCGCCCTTGCTGGCCATCTCGACCGAGGAGGAGGTGAGGCCGGCAGCACCCATGTCCTGGATGGCGACGATAGCATCGGTTGCCATGAGCTCGAGACAGGCCTCGATCAGGAGCTTTTCGAGGAAGGGGTCTCCAACCTGGACCGTGGGGCGCTTGGCGTCGGCGTCTTCGCCGAACTCGGCCGAAGCCATGGTGGCGCCGTGGATTCCGTCGCGACCCGTTCGGGAGCCAACATAGATGACCGGGTTGCCGACTCCAGCAGCGGCCGAGCGGAAGATGCGGTCGGCCCGGGCAATGCCGACGCACATAGCGTTGACGAGAATATTGCCATTGTAGCGGGGGTGGAAACGGATCTCGCCGCCAACGGTGGGCACGCCGACGCAATTGCCATAGCCACCGATGCCGGCGACGACGCCCTTGACGAGGTGGCGCGTTTTCGGGTGGTCGGGAGCGCCAAAGCTCAAGGCGTTCAAGAGGGCGACGGGGCGCGCGCCCATGGTGAAGACGTCGCGCATGATGCCGCCCACCCCAGTGGCGGCGCCCTGGGTGGGCTCGATGAAGCTCGGGTGGTTGTGGCTTTCCATCTTGAAGACGGCAGCGAGCGGGTGGCCATGGGCATCGGCGCCGATCGCAATGACGCCAGCATTCTCCCCCGGGCCCTGGATGACCCACGGCGCATCGGTCGGGAGTTTGGCGAGGTGGAGGCGGGTCGACTTGTAGGAGCAGTGCTCAGACCACATGACCGAGAAGATGCCGAGTTCGAGGAGGTTGGGCGCGCGCCCCAGAGCCGCGAGGATGCGCTGATATTCATCAGGCGAAAGGCCGTGCTCGGCGACGATTTCGGGAGTGATGGCAGTCATGGCGGGCCTGTAGCGTGGCGCTGGCGAAGGAGCCAGCGGGGAAGCTTGGCGAACATGTTCCGCTCATGTTCTCGGTTTGGACCAGAGACTCGATTGTGTTTTCCCGGTTCGTCGGCGCCCGATGGCGGGGCCATGCCCTGTGGCACTCTTGCCGCAGCCGACATGGCGGTTGCCAGGTGTCAGAAGCCGCACCACGCTTGTCCCTTCCCGCATGGACGGGCAGGACAAGAAGGGCCCTGCCGTGCTGGCACGGGTCCGCACTAGTCCGAGCGGATGATGTCGCCGCCTTTCATGACGAAGCGGACTTGCTTCAGCGCCGTCACGTCAGCGAGGGGATCGCCATCGACGGCAATGATGTCGGCAGCCATGCCGGGGCGCAGCGCGCCGATCTCGCCTGCAAGTCCGAGCAGCTCGGCAGCACCGGTGGTTGCCGCGGCGATCGCGGTCGCAGGCGTCATGCCGTGGGCGACCATGAGTTCGAACTCGTCGGCGTTGCGGCCGTGCTTCGAGACCCCGGCGTCGGTGCCGAAGGCGATCCGGACACCGGCCGGCACCGCCTGCTCGAGGCTCTTGCCGGTGATGGCGATGCGCCATTTCACCTTCTCGAGCACTTCGGGCGGGTAGGCGTTGGGGTCGGCGGCGAGCCGCTCGCGGTAGCCGTTCACAGTGGAAAGCGTGGGCACGTAGAAGGCGCGCGTCTCCCGGAAGAGCTTCAAGGACTGGGCGTCGAGCATGGTGCCATGCTCGATCGAGGCGGCGCCATGGGCGAGGGCCACATTGACGCCACCCGTGCCATGGGCGTGGACGGCAACGCGCTTGCCGTGGAGGCGGGCGGTTTCCATGACGGCTTTCGCCTCGTCTGCGAACATCTGCTGCTCAAGGCCGGCGCCAATCCGGCTGTTGACTCCGCCGGTGGTGGCGATCTTGATGACATCGACACCGCGGCGGATCTGGCGGCGGACGGCTTCCCGGCACTGTTCGGCGGAATTGCAGAGGTTGTCTTGCGGAATGCTGCCGTGGAGCATTTCCGCAATCGCAAGCGTGCCATCCATGTGGCCGGAGGTAACCGAGATCGACCGGCCAGCATCGATAATGCGCGGGCCCTTCACCCAGCCGGCGTTGATGGCGTCTCGCAGCGCGAGCGTCGCCCCGGTGCGGTCGCCGAGGTTGCGCACAGTGGTGAAGCCGGCATGCAAAGTCTTCATGCCGTTCCACTGCGCGCGTAGCGCGGCCTGGCCTGGGGACTCGGTCAGTGCCTCGACAAAGGCGGCAGTGCCGCCGGCATCGGAGGCGAGGTGGACGTGCGAGTCGATGAGGCCCGGCAGCACGAAGCGGGCGCCGAGGTCGATGACGCGGGCACCGGCCGGGGCCTGGCGGCCATCGAGGAGTGCCTTGATGCGGCCGTTTTCGACGACGATCGAGGTGGAGCCGCGCGGCGCCTTGCCCGGCTCGGCGAGCACCCGGTCGGCTTGGATGACAAGGCTTTCGGCCACCACTGGAGGCGCAGCAAGCAAAGCAAGCACAGCAGCAACGATCAGCGGCGTCATGGGCGCCTCCTTTCCCGGCCTTTCTCTCGAGGGGTTTGACAGCGTCGCGGAAGGCCGTCGTCAAGAGAAGTGAGAGTTCGGCGATGCTGCGGATACCAGGGGCAAGAGGTGCCTGTATTGGGAGCTGGCGCGTGGCCCCCTGATGCGCTTCACGAACAGCTTCTGCGATAGGTGCATCACGAGGCGGGCAAAGACGCCGGTGACGAGGGCGAGGCCGCCGTTCTGGATCTTGGCGGCAGCCCAGCGTTCGCCCTCGCCGGCGGCGAGCGGGCCATGGCAGAGAAGCGAGGAAAGCGCGACGACGCGCAGGGTGGGAAAAATAGCGGGTCCACTCCTCGATGGTTTGTCAGCCGGGTTCCCGGACGGAAAGCGAAGCCGCGACTCGCGCGGTTGTGGCCGCCGCGTCCATGCCCCGGATGATGGTGTTGGGGAGGCGGCTGTTGTCGAATTCGCCTGGCTCGCCCGGCCGGCGGGTGGGCGGTGGACCGAAGCGGAGCACGACGAGATCGCGGGAAGGCACGATCCACATTGCCTGGTTTCCTGATCCGTCGAACAGGAAGAGATCGTCGGCGAGATAGCATTCAGAGTGGAGCACGCCGACCTTCTGCGAGCGCTCGGGGAACCAGCGCAGCCGCTCCACACAGGGGCGGCCGATCCACATGTGGAGGCCCCAGTGCGGGTTGGCAGGCGACGGCGTGACGGTTTCGGCGACCCAGCCTTCGGGAAGCAGGCGCCTGCCCTCCCAGACGCCGTCACGGGCAAGGAGGATGCCGAGGCGCACGAAGCTTTCGGCCGGCAGCATCAGGCAGCAGCCGGCATGCGCAAGGCCGCCGGGGCGATTCACATAGACGGTGCCGCCAGCAGCATCGATGGGCTTCAGCAGTTCGCGCCCAAGGAAATCGGCATAGCGCTGGCCGGTGGCGCGCTCGATGACGATCGCGAGCACGTCGCTCGTGATCATTGAATAGTCATATTCGGTGCCCGGCTCGTAATCGCGCCTCGTCTCGTTGATGAGGATGTCCTCGTGGTGGCTCGAGAGATATTCGCGCATAGTCAAGGACCAGGGCTTGAAGTCATTATAACGGAACCGGCTGATCCCGCTCGAGTTCTGGAGGAAATGGCGGATGGTTGGCCCCTCTTTGTCGGTGCCCTTCCATTCGGTGAGGAAGTCCGAGACCGGCTGATCGATGCTCTTGATATGGCCAAGCGCCACCGCCCGGCCAATGACGATGCCGACCACCATCTTCGCCATGGACTTGGAGGCAAAGAGGTCTTCCCGCTGGTGGCCGCAGAAGTAGCTCGCGTGCTGGAGGGCGCCACCCTGCCACACGAGAAAGCCTTCTGACTTCACTTCCTCGGCGTAGGCGCGCGCCTTTTCGAGATAGGCGCGATCGATTGTCGGGGTGGCGGCGACCGGAAGTGGCATGAATGGCGCGCCGGGGACGGGATCGACGGGCTCGTACCAGTCGGCCTTCTGGCTTTCGCCGCGGAACTGCGAGACCGCCAGGCGCATGTAGCGGTCCATATATTGCCAGTTGGCGAGCCAGAGCGCGACGGCTGCGAGGAGAAGCGCCAAGAGGCCGAAGCCCACCATGCGGGCAAGGGTTCGGATCATGCCGGGCGCGCTTTCAGGGAGGTGCCGAGGGCGACCGCAAGGGCGACGAGCATGAGCCCGGCGCCGGCGAGGAAGGGGCTCGCTGGCCCGAAGCCCTGGTAGATGCTTCCCGAGACCGCGGGCCCGAGGATCCGGCCCATGGCCGAGGCGCCTTGGGTGAGGCCGTTGACGAGACCGCGGTCGCTGTCGGTGGCCGCGTCGGCGACGAGCGTCTGGAACGCGGGGGTGAAGAGCCCGACTCCAGCCGAGGTGACGGCGAGCGCGCCGAGCGTTGTCGCGGTGCCGTCGGCGAGGCTGAGGCCGAGGAGGCCGACAGCATAGGCGAGGATTCCGAGCCGCGCGACCAGGGGCGAGCCGAAGCGGCGGGCGAGCGGGGCGGCGGCGCCGGCCTGGAGGCCGGCCGAGATGGCGCCGATGAGACCGAAGGAGAGGCCGACCTCGCGCGGGGACCAGGAGAGGACATCGCCGGCGAAGAGGGCGAAGGTGGTTTCCATCATGGCCGCGGCACCGATGACGAGGAGTGCAAGGAGCATAAGGCGCGCGACCCTCTGTTCGGCGCGGAGCAGGGCGCAGACCGACGGGGTCGGGCCGGCGGCCCCTTCACGGCGGCGGGCGATCGGCAGGCTTTCGGTAACGACGAACCAGACTGCGACGAGCGCAGCGAGGGTGATGGCAGCAGCGACAAGGGCAACCCGGGCAAAGTCCGCAGTCGTCGGGTTGGTGCCGGCGATGATGCCGCCGACAGCAGGCCCAAGGATGAAGCCAAGCGCGAAGGCAGCGCCGATGATGCCCATGGCCCGCGGGCGGGCCGCGGAGTCGGTCACGTCGCCGACATAAGCGAAGGCGATAGCGATGTTGCCCGCCATGAGACCGCCGACCAGGCGGGCGGCGCCGAGAGCCCAGACATCGCGGGCGATGGCCATGCCGAGGAAAGCGAGCACAGAACCGGCAAGCGAGGCGATAAGCGCGGGGCGGCGGCCGATGCGGTCGGAAAGGCGGCCCCAGAGCGGGGCGCCGAGGAACTGGCCGAGCGAATAGGCAGCGAGCATGACGGTTATGAGCGCAGGCTCAGCGCCGAGGGCCCGGCCCCAGAAGGGGAAGACCGGCAGCACCACACCAAAGCCCATGAGGCCGATAAAGACCACAAGGAACAGCGGGGCGAGCGGGGGCAGGCGTCCGGCGACTGGCAGCCTGCCGTTCATTGCGCTGCGGACTGGAGCGCGATCTCGGCCCGGGGCGGGAGGAGCGGTACAGTCTTCAATACAAAGTTGCGCCCCTGGGATTCACGCCTTGCCGGCGAAGGGATGACGAGGGCGCGCTTGCCGTCGATGTGGTGCCTTAGCATGTCGACATCGATCGCCCAGCCGCGCTCGATGAGCTCGCGGCGGCGCTGGCGGAAGGCATTCATGAGGCCGTCGGACTTGACCGAGAGCTCCTCGCGCAAATCGGTCGGGACGATCTCGGGGCATATCTTCTCGACGATTTGGGTGTCCTGCGCAAAGATCTTGAGGGTGCGCCGGCGCGAATCGCCGTCAAACAGGGGATGGCGGAAGAAGTTGCGCGCCATAATCCAGCGGGTGTGGGTCCTGGTCTCATCGACGGGGGTGTTTACATCGAAGATGACCATGTGCCAGCTGCTGGTGAGCCAGACGTCGAGCCGCATGGTGGCGCCCGAGAGGTGGAAGCTCGGCTGGGCCTGGACGGGTGTGCGTTCTTTCCGCATCAGCTTCCAGATGCCGCGCGGGAGGGGGGGAATGTAGGTGACCTTGGCGCGGGCCGACCATGCGTCCTGCTCGATTTCGAAATCGTGGATCTCGGCGCGGTCCCGGTCGCCGAAGCTCGGGTGGACAAAAGGCGCGTGGCTGAAGTCAAGGCCGTTCTCAACGATCCGGGCATAGTTGGCGCGCCAGTGCCAGTCGCCGCGGATGGTGCGCCAGTTGGCGGTGTCGGCATATTCGGGGAAATCGGGAAGCGGGGGGCGCTCGGCCTCAGGCAGGTCACCGAGGAAGACCCAGATCCAGCCGTAGCGCTCGATGACGGGGTAGCTATCGACTCGGGCGCGCTTGGGGATCGGCGTTTCGGCCGGGAGCGAGGGGATACGGACGACATTGCCAGCGCCGTCGAACTGCCAGCCATGGTAGGGACATTCGACACAGCCCTTCTCCATCCGGCCTTCACCAAGCGAGGCGCCGCGGTGGACGCAGACATCCGAGATGCAATGGGCCCGGCCAGCGGCATCGCGGAACAGAGTGAAATCGAGACCGCAAAGGCGGACCTTCGCAGGCGCGGCCGCCGTGACTTCGGTTGAGTCGGCAGCGACATACCATTGGTTGATGATCATGGGACCTCCGCAAGCGATGCGAGCGCTGATGGCAAGCCAAGGTCAAGGAGGCGCGTCAGCGCATGGGTTTGAAGGTCGAGTTCGGCGATCCGGCCGCCGAGGAAGTCGAGGGCAAAGACCGACTGGCCGGAAGGGCGCAGGATGACATTGGCCCAGCCGGGGCGGCCGGTGGCAGGCGGGGGGAGGGTGACCCGGTCGGCGAGGCGGAACCCGCCGCACCCGCCGACAAGGCGCAGGAGGCCAGTGCCGTTCGCCACCATCAGATCCCCATTGGGCAGGCTGGCGAGCCCGAACAGCATGGCAGGCGGATCAGAGGCAGTGAACAGGGGCCCAAGGCTCTCATCGTCCTCGAGGTCGTGGCCGTAGAGGAGGGGGCCGGTCTCAGAGAGGTGGAAGAGCGTGGCGCCATCGGCCGAGAGTGCCATGTGGGTCACGCCGAGGAAGCCACTCACACCCCCGTTCCACTGGGTTGCGTAGCGGCGCCGGAGCACAAATTCCGGGCCGAAACGGTAGACGGCGCCGCCGCCGGCGAAGCGGCCGGCAGCGCCGCACAGATGCTCGCCAAACAGCAGGTCGCCTCCGGGGAGTCGCACCAGCGAGCCGAAGGGATGGTCGCCAACATTGGGGTCGGGGCGGCGATTGCCGTCGGGGCCGAAGCAGGCGACACTGCGGCCCTGGGGGTCGAGCGCGAGGAGGGCGCCATCGTCGAGAAGGGCAAGGCCAGCGACAAGACCCGTGGCGCCAGTTGCAGCCTCGGCCTTTTCTGAGCCGTCGGGCCCAAGCTGGCGGACAGCGCTGGCGCCAGTTGGATAGCGGGCGGCAGGGTTGAGCCGGGTTGCAGTGACAAGCAAGTCTCCGGTCGCGAAGGGAGAGAGGGACTGATCAGTCAACTTGGTCTTCCTGGCGCGCGGCGGCGACGAGCACGCGCTCGGCCATGTCCATGACTGCGATCCAGGGCGTTTCGGCGGAGAGGTCGAAGCCGAAGAAGCTGGGCTGGTGATGGGCGCGGAGCGCAAGATAGGTGGCAACTGTGTAGGCAACGAGATTGAGTGCGGCGAGGCCGGGCTGGCGCAAGGCAGGATCGCAGGCGAGGATCCGCTCGAAATCGCTGCGCACAAGCTGGCGGACATGCTCGACTGCGCCCTTCACCTCCTCCGAACTCAGGAATTCGCCTGCAAGCAGCTCGCAAAGGCGGGGGTTGTGGCGCAGACTCTCAGCATAGCAGCGGTTGACATGGATGAGCTTGTCGGCCGCCGAGCGGGCGAGGAAGTGTTCCCAGGGTTCGCCGATGATGGTCTCGATCCCTGGCCAGACCTTTCGCTCGCGGACCCAGGCGCCGGCCACTCCGGGCAGGCCGCCGAACTGGTCGTAGAGCTGTTTCTTGCCAATCCCGGCTTCTTTCACAAGCGCGTTTACGCCCAGGGCGGAGACGCCGCCCTCGGCGAGGATACGGTCGAAGGCGTCGAGAATGGCAGCGCGGGTGGCTTGCCGCCTCTCGGCCTGGGGTCGGCGCTGCCGCGGTGTCGCGCTTAGAATTGGGCGGGGGGCGCGCCCGCCCTGTTCCAGCAGCTTGGTCATTGCTTCTGCCATTCCCCTTCCCGCCCATGGGTGCGGATAGGCACTTGACGCGAGGCCGTCCTCGCCGCAGAAATAGACCGGGCGGTCAACTTTTCAAGCCCCAATGCGGGCCCCGGAAGCGGAAAGGGACTGCCGAGGGAGGCGGGCGCGGAGCCCAGCAACCATCTGCCCGAGGGCAAGGGGCAGCGGGCAGGGCCAAGCGGGGAAGATGAGATGGGCAACAATGATGAGAGAGGGGCCAGGCGAACCATCGCTGCGATCCTAGCCGGGGCGGGGGCGGCGGCGCTGGCCGTGCCAGCGCTTGCTACAGAGGGCGGGGCTGCAGCCGGGTCGGGCGAGCAGGCAGCAGCGACAAGTGCCGCCGACATCATCGTGACCGCGCGCAAGCGGGCCGAGCTGTTGCAGGACGTGCCGCTTGCAGTGCAGGCGCTTGATGAGCGGACCATCCTGACCGAGGGCGTCCGCAACGTACAGGACATCTCGCGGCTCGCCGCCGGCCTCACCTTCGACATGGGGGGGTTCTTGAATGACACGCGGCCGGCACTGCGTGGCATGCAGGCCGAGCGCGGTCGGCCGTCGGTTGCGATTCTCGTCGATGGCCAGGATCTTTCGGGGGAGAACATCTCGATCGCCGGGGGGGGAGCCAGCCTGAACGCGCGGCTGTTCGATCTGGCGCGAGTCGAGGTGGTGCGTGGTCCCCAGGCCGTTCTCTACGGCCGCAATGCCTTTGCCGGTGCGATCAACTATGTGACTCGTGTGCCAGAGGGCGACTTCGGTGGCCGGGCTGCGCTCGAGTTCGCAAGCGGCGGCTTGAAGTCGGTCGAAGGGGGAGTGGATGTGCCCATCCTCGGCGACAAGCTCGCCTTCCAGGCCGGTGGCGCCTGGACCGAGCGCACTGGCTTCTACACCAACCCGGTGACGGGGGCGAAGGTGGGAGGCACGGACTCGGAAGGTGCAACCGTCGCGTTCCGGATTGCGCCGGCCGAGCAGCTGCGGATCGTGGCGCGGTGGATCCATTCGAAGGAGCGCGCGACCGAAATGGCGACGGCCTTTGTGGGCGCCAATGTTCGGCTGCCCGCACCAGGCGCGCGTTACTCAGCGGTGCCGGGGGCACCGGCGACCATTCCCTGCCCGCCGAATCTTGCCGGGCTGACGCCGCCGCAGGTGGCAAACTGCACCCGCGGCACCTTCGTGGGCGAGCTTCGGGCACGTGAAGCGGACCTCCAGCTGTCGCCTGACCCGTTTACTGGCAAGCCCTTCTCGGGCCAGCGGCTCACCCAAGACCTGGTCTCAGTGAATGTGAGCTGGGACGGCGACTGGGGGACGCTCTCCTACCGGCTCGGCTATCTCGACAATCATACCCACATCCAGCAGGATGGGGACTATAGCGATTATCCAGGACCGCCCGGTCTCGTGCTGGCGCTTTCGGCGCTGCAGGACCTGACCTACATGAACCGGGCATGGGATCACGAGATCCGGTTCAATCGGACCTTCGGGCGCGTGGACGCCTTGCTTGGCGCCCAGATCTTCTCAGAGCAGTCGGACCTGGTGAACGCAGCTCAGTTCTGGCTCAGAAACCCTCGATCGCCGCTCGCTGGCCCCCCGTTCCGGCTGGCGACAGCGCCGAGGGCAGATTTCGCCTTCCCTGTCGTCAATTCGCGCGACACCAACTATTATGGTGTCTTCGGGAGCGTCAGTGCCGACATTACTGACACCATCAGGCTTACTGCTGACGTACGCTGGAACTATGACCGGATTACCTACACGATTCCTGGTTGGCGCTCGCAGGATGTGACGCTGGCACAGCTGAGGCCCGTGTGCCTGCCGCAATTCCCGAACGGTGCAACCTTCAGCCCGACCAATCCGGCCGGGTCGCCGCCGCCTGGCGTGGTCGCCGCCTGCCCGCGCGAGGCGACGCTCAAGACCGAGAAGCCGACCCCCAGGGTGACCGGCGAGTGGCGGCCGCGCACCGACATGCTGGTCTACGCAAGCTGGGCCAAGGGCTTCAAGCCAGGAGGTTTCAATACCAACGAGATTGTTGACTTTGACGGTCAGCGCTACCTGCCCGAGCGCGTGACAGCTTATGAGATCGGGGTAAAGTCCGCCTTCCCCGAGCGTGGCTTGGTGTTCAACACCGCCGCCTATTTCAACAATTACTATGACCAGCAGATCGGGGTGCAGAACACCAACGTGACTCCGACCGGGCAGACGGTCACGACGGCGGGAATTGTCAACGCCGGGCAGGTGGAAATCTACGGGATCGAGACCGAGATCGATTGGCGGGTGAGCGCGCGCCTGCGCTTTTCGGCTGACTATGCCTTTACCCATTCGGACTTCAGATCCTTCGTCCAGGGCCCGCCGCCAGGGTCGCCGGCGGCGCTGTTTGCCGAGTGCGGCGTGCCGGCGGGGCAGACCAGCTCCGACCAGAACCGGGCGGAAGCCGGCAACATCTGCGCCGACTTCTCCGGCAACCAGGTCGGCAAGAGCCCGCGGCATATCCTCAACCTTTCGGGCGAGTATCGGCTGCCGTTCGGTGCCGAGGGCGATGTAGCCTTCCTGGGCCTTGCCGGCCGCTACCGCTCGAAGCGGTTCACCGATGAGTCCAACCTCGCCATCCTGCCGGACTATTGGCTCATGGAGCTGCGCGCAGGGGTGGAGTGGCGCAGCCTGACGTTGCTCTTCTACATCGACAATCTGCTCGACAATGACAGGATCCAGGGGGCGCAGCGCAATGTCGATTTCGGCAGCCCCGAAGGTTTTGCGCCCGGGCGCGGCTTCCTCGCCTATCTTCCCAACCCGCGCACTTTTGGCGTGCGCGCTGGCTGGCGGTTCTGACCGCCGGGCCGTGGACCAGGGGGTGCATGACCTGATCCGCGGCCGCGCGGCGTGAGCCGCTGGCTTCCCCGGCGCCGGCGCTGGCTAGCGCTCGTCTCGGGCGCGCTTTTGGCCGCTGGTTTCGTCAGCTTCCTCTTCTTTCTCATGAACCAGCCGCGCGGCTGGCCATTCCACTGGGACGCCTATCGGGCGGTCAAGGCGCAGCCAGCCGATGCCGTGGCCGAAGGACGGACCGGTGTTCTGGTGGTGGCTTTGCTCCAGCCCTCGACCTTCGAGACCGGTTTCACCGAGAATTTCATCCGCAAGCTGTTCGAGGTAGCGGTGCCCTGGCCGGTCAACCGGCTGGCCGCCCGGGACCAGGGCGTAGCACTGATCGACCCCACGCGGCCGGATGCGACTTCGCCATTCGCGCCGCAGCAGCTCATGGCCTTCGATGGGAGGACAACGGACTGGGACGGCGTTCCATTTGTCGAGAAGCACCGGCGCGGGATGGTGCAATGGGTGCCGCCCTCGGCAACGGTTGCCGGCGACATCGGCACCTTTCTCTACCGCGGCCGCAATGGGGGTGCGGCAAGCCCTGCTCAGCGGGCCATGCTGAAGGCGCGTGCCCTCTATTATGCGCGCCTGCCGGGGGGCTATCTGCCGCAGCGTGACCACACGCTCCTGATGGTGGAGGCAGCAGCCTCGGTGCTTCGCCGGCACCCGTCGGTGGTTTCCACTGGGGTCTATGACGCTTTCGCCCCGCTTGTCGCCGAGCGCGCCCTCGAAGCCCTGCTGAATGAGGGGCTCGATACGCTCGTCATCGCCTCCGCGCTTCCCATCCACTCGGCATTCGAGGAATATCGCAGTGCCTGGCCGCAGGTGAAGAGGCAGGTCGACCGCTGGGCGGCGCGCACTGGCCGGCCGGCGCCACGGCTCCTGTTCGCGCCGCAAATGGCGGACCTGCCTGCTTACGCCGATTTCTGGGCAGCGCATCTCGCCCGGGTTGCGCCGGCGCCGTCTTCGCCCGACGCGGCGGCAACGCTCATCATCACGCTCCACGGCCTTCCCGTGGTGCAGCGGCGACGCGACCCCTGGGTTGCCAACAGCGACCGGGCGGTCGATGTCTTGCGCCGTCCCCTCGAGGCGGCGATGCGGGCGAAGGGCTGGCGCAATTTGCGGACGGTGGTGGCGCAGGAGGCCTTTGCCGACGCCGCCGAGGACCCGCGGGACCGGCTGGTCTCAGTGCGCGAGACCTTCGCTGCAGCAGCACGGCACGGCGATGCGCTTGCGCTCGCAGTTCCCGTCGAGTTCCTGGCCGAGAACACCGACACCCTCTTCCTCCACAGCCTGCTGATGTTCGAGGGGCTTGAGGGCTATCGCCGGTTCGAGGGCCCGCCGGCCGACATCGACTGGAACCTGCCGTTCGTCCGGCGGTTCCGGCTCGCGGGCACCGAGGTGATGTTCACCGGCACGCCGGGGGGCGACCGCCAGGCCGCGGCGGGCGCAGTGCTCGCCGAGGCCGTCTCGAGGGTGTTGCCACCTTTCCCTGCCACGGTTCCGGCAGGGCAGGCGGAAGGGGCGCCATGACGGGGGCGAGGCTCGGGCCGGTCGCGCTCGACGAGGGCGTCACCCGCACCAACGGCTGGACTCTCCTGTTCGGCGCCTTCGTGACCATCGGTCTTGTGACGGGGATGGCGGTGCTCACCCCCTATCTCTTGACCGAGACGCTCGGGCTTGATGAGGCCCGGCAGGGCCGGGCGCTGGGGTCGCTCACGGTCATCAACGAGGTGGTGCTGATCCTCGCCTATGGTCCGCTGGGCGCGCTCTCGGACCGGTTCGGGCGGCGGCCCATCTATGTCGCCGGGTTCCTCGCCATGGCGGCGGCCTATCTGCTGTTCCCGCTGGCCCGGTCCTTCACCGAATTCAGTGCGGTCCGGGTGCTCTATGCGCTCGGGATCGGGGCTGCGACGGGCATGTATGGCGTGCTGCTTGCCGATTATGCGGTCGAGCGCGACCGCGGCAAGCTGGCAGCGATGGGCGGCGTCTTGAACGGGCTTGGCGTGGTGATGCTGGCGCTCGTGCTGGGGGCCCTTCCGGCCTGGTTCGTGGCCCGCGGCCTTGCCGGGCCGGACGCAGCGATTGCAACCGGCGCGGTCGGGGCCGCTGCCTGTCTGCTGACGGCGGTCCTGCTCGGGTTCGGCTTGAGGCGCGGGGCGCCGGCGGCGACCGAGCGGCTACCGCTTTTGGCAATGCTGCGGCGTGGGGTCGAGGCGGCGCGAACGAGCCCGGAGATCATGGTGGGCTATGCCGCCGCCTTCGTGGCGCGCGGCGATCTCGCCATCGTCGGCATCTTCACCGTTGCCTGGGGCAAGCAGGCGGCGCTGGCGCAAGGCATGAGCGCGTCGGATGCGCTGGAGGCCGGGCGGCTGCCGTTCATCATCGCCCAGTCGGCAGCTTTGCTGTGGCCGCTTGCCATCATCGCGGTCATCGACCGGCTACCGCGGGCGCGGATGCTTGCCGCTGCCATGGGCGTGGGGGCGCTCGGCTATGTCGGCATGGGCTTCGTTTCCGACCCGCTGGCGGCGGCCGCCATTCCCTTTTTCGCGGCGCTCGGCATCGGCCAGATCTCGGCGGTGCTCGGCGCCCAGACGCTCATCGGCAAGGTAGCGCCAGCAGAGGCGCGCGGTGCCGTCATCGGTCTCTTCAATTTCTCCGGCGCGGTTGGAATCCTCGTCCTTGGCGCGGTTGCCGGC
>NZ_JBRCLD010000011.1:0-31247 GCF_053487655.1 Thermaurantiacus sp.
GCCGCTCCTTGGGACCAAGCGCGCATCGAGACAAGGCCGCGCCGGTCGCGTTGATGCGCGTTTGCAGCCAGCCGTTGCAACATGGCCACAGGCGCGGCAAACCCGCATCAACGCGACCGGCGCGGCCTTGTCTCGATGCGCGCTTGGTCCCAAGGAGCGGCACCAATCATCCCCGGCGAAAGGGGAGGTTCCTTGGGAGATCTTGTCATGCGCACTCTTCTTCGCACCAGCTGCGCTCTTGTTGCGCTTGCGCTTCCGGCCCTTGCGGCCGCGCAGCAGCCCCCCACTGCGGCAACTGCTACTCCCGAGGCCAGCGGCGAGATCATTGTGACGGCCACCCGTCGCGCCCAAGCGCTTTCCGACGTGCCGATCGCCGTGTCTGCCATCGGCGAGCAGCAGATCGTCAATTCTGGCGCCACCGACCTCAGGTCGCTCAACCAGCTTGCCCCCTCGCTCCTCGTCTCAGGCGCGACTGCCCAAGTCAATTTCACGGCCCGGATTCGCGGGGTTGGAACCGTCGGCGAAAACCCGGGCATTGAAAGCTCCGTCGCGCTCTTCATCGATGGTGTCTATCGCTCGCGCACGGGCACCGGCCTGGGGGACTTGGGCGAAGTCGAGCGCGTGGAAGTGCTGCGCGGGCCGCAGGGGACCCTCTTCGGGCGCAACGCATCCGCTGGTCTCATCTCGGTGACCACCAAGCAGCCCCAGTTCGACACCGAGCTCGGTGGCGCTGTCACCTACGGCAACTATGACAATATCCGCCTCGAGGGCATGGCGAATGCCCAGCTGGTCCCGGACCGGCTCGCGGTCCGCCTCGATGCGCTCTACCACAAGCGCGACGGCTTCATCGAAGACACGCTTTCCGACCGCAGCTTCAACAACCGCGACCGCTGGATGCTGCGCGGCCAGGTCCGCTGGGAGCCGACCGACACAGTCTCGGTGCGGATCATCGGCGACTATATGAGCGCGGATGAGCAATGCTGTGCTGCAACCGTCCAGACTCCCCGAGGTCTTGCCCGCGATGCGGATGGCAATGTCATCATCACGCCCAACCCGCTTGCCGGGATCATCACAGCGCTTGGCGCGCGCGTCCCCTTTGGTGCGAAATATGCTGTCGCCATTACGCCCGGCCGGGACTATGCTGCGATCACCAAAGACTGGGGCGTCTCGGGTGAAGTGAATTGGGATCTCGGCTTCGGCAATCTCACATCGATCACCGCCTGGCGGGACTTCAAGAACACGCAAGGACAGGATACGGACTTCGAGGATCTCGACATCTGGTACCGAGACTCGCTCGAGCGCCGCTTCAAGACCTTCACCCAGGAAGTCCGCCTCCAGGGTGAGGCCTTCAACGCCCGGCTCGACTGGCTCCTCGGCGGCTATTTCGCGAACGAGAAGCTGCGCACCGAAGATGACATCCGCTTCGGTGCGGACATCGAGCGCTATGGCGACTGCCTTGTCGTTGCCGGAATTGCGCCTGGAACCCTCAACCCGGCGCTGCCCCGTTGCACCACGCTGCCGCCCTCAGTCTGGCCGGGCTATGCCGGCCTGGCTGCTGCCTTCGGCACGCCGCGCCTGCCTGGAACGGGAGTCGGCGACGGGACCTTCTTCGCCCACAAGAGCCGCAACTATGCCTTCTTCACGCACAATGTGATCGACCTTGTGCCCGACCGGCTCTTCCTGACGCTCGGCGCCCGCTACACCAACGAGAGGAAGGAGATCGACGGCGTCTTCAACATGACGAATAGGCTGTGTGCTGCGTTGCGCAATGTCGCCAGCGGGGCCGCTGGCCTCCCTTGTGCCATTAACGCAACGGCCGGCCCGGGAATTGCGGCCAATGACCCGAACCGGGTGCGGGGCGAGGATGAGTTCACTGGCACGGTTGTCCTCTCCTGGAAGCCTGTCGAGGACCTCATGGTCTATGGCTCCTGGGCGCGCGGCTACAAGGCTGGCGGCTTCAACCTCGACACCTCTGCGCTCGATATTGTCTGCAACCCGGCGGCCGGCACGCCGGCCCAGCAGGCGGCCTGTGCCGCGCAGCTGGCGCGGCCGGCCAATACTGTCGGCAACGCCCGGCCAGAGGCGATCGACCTGCAGTTCAACCAGGAGACGGTGGAAGCAATCGAGCTTGGGGCCAAATTCTCGCGCCCCGGCTTCAGCGCCAACCTTGCCCTGTTCCGCTCTGCTTTCTCCGACTTCCAGCTCAACACGTTCAACGGGGTCAATTTCGAGGTCACGAACACCGCGGGATGCCGCGATGATCTCGGTGGTGCCGACCGGGACCCCAACCCGGCAACGGGCGCCTGCGCTCCTGACCGGCTGAAGCCCGGGGTGGTTGCCAAGGGCGTCGAACTCGAAGTGTTTGCAAGCCCCGTCGAGGACCTGGCAGTCACCACCGGCATCACTTACGCAGAGACGAAATATGCAAACGATCTTGTCGGCACAGGGGGGCGGCCGCTGTCGCCTGTCCTCTTCCAGCTGCCAGGCCGGCAGATCTCGAATGCGTCTCCGCTCGTCGTTACAGGTTCGCTCACCTACAATCCGCCGCTCGGCAACCGGGGACTGCGCGGTCTGTTCTATGTCGACTTCCGGATGCAGGATGACACCAACACTGGCTCTGATCTTGATCTTGAGAAAGTGCAGGACAGCTTCATTGTCGTGAACGGCCGGCTCGGCATTCAGGGCAATGATCGCCGCTGGTCGCTCGAACTGTGGGCCCAGAACCTGTTCGACACTTACTACCAGCAGATCGCAGCCGACATGCCGCTCCACGGCTCGGGCACCTTCCGCGCGGTGGCCGACGGCCGGATTGCCACAGCAAACCAGCTGTTCCTGAACTTCCCCGGCGAGCCGCGGACCTTTGGCGTGACTGCCCGGGTCCGCTTCTAGAGGCCTTCGGGGGCAGGCTTGCCCTGCCCCCTTGGCTTTCCTAAGGCGGGCTGGCATGACCCGCCTTCCCCTGGCGCTGGCCGCCGCCGCGCTTCTCGCCACCTCCGCTCTCGCCAGCCCGAAGGCGGAGTTCGACTCGCTCCTTGCGGACCACTGGCGCTGGGTTCTGGAGGCCAACCCGGTGTTTGCGACATCGGTTGGCGTGCGCGATTTCGATGGCCGCCTCAATGATCTCTCGGTTGCGGCGATGAACCGCAATGCAAGGCAAGCGGAAGCCTTTGCGCGCCGGCTTGCGGCTATCGACACCAAGGCGCTCGAGGGCCAGGACCGCATCTCGGCGGACATTCTTGCTCGCCTGCTTGCCCGCGAAGTCGAGGCCAATGGCTTTCCGGCCCGCACCCGCCTGTTCACCAACCGCGAGGGCTGGCACACCAGCTTCGCCACTCTGCCCGAACGCCTGCCCTTCTTCACGAAAGCCGATTACGAGAGCTATGTCGCAAGGCTTGAGGCCTTTCCGGCGCATGCCGACCAGGCCATCGCGACAACGAAGCTCGCGGCTTCGAGCGGCTGGGCGCTGCCCTGCGTTGTGCTCGACAATTTCGCGGCAACCGTGCGCGCGGTGGCAGCGCCTGTGCCCGAAAGCCGCTTCTGGAAGCCCTTCGCCCAGCGCCCGCAAACCATTGCCGCGGCCGACTGGACCCGGCTCTCGGCCCGGGCGCGCGCGGCGATCGAGAAGGGCGTGAACCCCTCCTATCTCCGCTTCGCCGACGCCTTCGAGCGCGACTATCTCCCCGCCTGCCGCAAGGAAGTCGGTATTTCGGCAGCACCGGGGGGCCGGGCCTACTACCAGTGGGCGGCGCGCGAGCAGACCACGACCGACATGACTCCCGACGAGATCCACGCGCTTGGCCTCTCGGAAGTCGCCCGGATCCGTGCCGAGATGGAAGCGGTTGCGAGGCGCGCCGGCTTTCCTTCCCGCGAGGCCTATATCGCCCACTTGCGCACCGATCCGCGCTACTATGCGAAGACGCCCGAGGAGCTGATGGCGGCCGCCAGCTACTGGGCCAAGGTGGCCGATGGCTGGATGCCGCGCCTCTTTGGCAAGCTGCCGCGCCTGCCCTATACGCTCCAGCAGATCCCGGCTGAGACTGCGCCCTATACGACGACGGCCTATTACCAGCCCGGCAGTGCTGCCACGGGGCGCGCCGGAGTCTATTTCCTCAACACGTCGAAGCTCAACGAACGGCCCCTGTTCGAGCTTCCCGCGCTCACCATTCACGAGGCGGTCCCAGGCCACCACCATCAGATCGCACTTGCCCAGGAGCTCGATCTCCCACCCTTCCGGCGCCACCTCTCCCGCTTTACGGCCTTTATCGAGGGCTGGGGCCTCTATTCGGAGCGGTTGGGGATCGAAATGGGTGTCTATGCCGACCCCGCGCATGACATGGGCCGGCTTTCCTATGAAATGTGGCGTGCCACCCGCCTTGTTGTCGACACCGGCATGCACTGGAAAGGCTGGTCGAGGGACCAGGCAGTCCAATATATGCTGGAGAACACGGCGCTCTCGGCCGCCAACATCGATGCCGAAGTCAACCGCTATATCGCCTGGCCGGCCCAAGCGCTGGCCTACAAGGTTGGCGAACTGAAAATCCGCGCGCTGCGCAAAGAGGCGGAAAACGCGCTTGGCGCCCGCTTTGATCTTCGCGCTTTCCATGACGCCATCCTCGAGAATGGCGCCATTCCCCTGGATATTCTTGAAGCGCGTGTCCGCACCTGGATTGCGCGCGAAAAGGCGAAGGGCTGATCGCAGCAGGCCGACCCCGCCCCCTCCCGCAGCAGACAATGGGACAGGCCGCGAGGGCCTGCCTCACGCGCATCGCGACAGGGTACAACTGGGCAAGGCCTCGGCCAGCTCCCGTGCTGACCCCCGTTTCTGGCTACTGGCGGAAAACGCAACCGTTGTTTACAAAGTCTCCGGTTATCCTTCAAAGATTTACCTAGATTCTCCTTCAAGAGAACAATCATCAATCATTGAACAATGTTGAGGTAAGGGGATTGACTGTTACCGGATCATCATAACGATTGAGTTTTATTTGGGGCTTCTGGCGCCGTCACCTGCCACCAGACAGTCGGAGGGTGATCAATCCTCCTCGCTGTTCGGAATAGCTTGGCAGGAGTCCAATCATGAAGACAGTCGCAACCGCCGCGCTCGCTGCTGCGCTGGTCGCCCCCGTCCTTGGCCCGGCGCCACCCAGTGCCTTCTCCGCCTCTGCGAGCTCGGTCCCAATCATCCCGTGCTCGGAACTGCCCGCCTATATCCGCACGGCCCCTGCAAGGGCTGTCGTGCAGATCACTGGCACCTGCACCAATATGGAACTTCGCAACCGCCGAGACCCGCTGACGGTCATCGCTGGGAACGCCCGCGGGCCTTCGGCGACGATCGTTGGCTTGCGCCTCCTGCAGATCCAGAATCTGCAGTGGGTGGGGGGTGTCATCGAAGCGATCGGGGGTGTGGCGCCGACCACCAACTGGCAGCATGAGCGCGGCCTCAGTGTCGATCACTCGCATCACCTGCGCTTCTCGGGGGTCACCTTCCGCAATGCGATGCGGGGTGCCACCTTCACGCGCTCGACCAATGTGAGCGTGGTCAATTCGGAATTCACCCGCCTGCGGTCTGACGGTGTCAATCTCGCGGATGTGACGGGTGCTCTTGTCTCGGGCAATCGTTTCACGGGCTTCAGCCCGCTCCCGACGACATGCACCTATCCCGACGGCCAGGTCGTGCGTGGCCTCAGCCGGTCAGCCTGCACTGCCGGCGGCGGCAGCTGGGTCGATGGCGACCACCCGGATGCCGTGCAGATGTGGGGCCGGATCGAGAATGTGGAAGTCAGCCGCAACCAGGTGTTTGCCCCAAACCCAGGCTGGACTCAGGGGATCACCAATTTCGGCACACCGACCAGCACCACCCATCGCGTGCGGGTCATCGCCAACCGCGTGATTACGGACAGTTCCAACGGTATCGTGTTCCTGAACTGTGTCGATTGCGTGATCCGCGACAATTTCGTCGACAAGGCCACGACCACCCGGCTGCATGTGGTGCGCCTGCGCTATTCCGGAGAGAGGGTCATTGCCTGCAACAATGTGAACCCGGACGTGGCCCAGAATGCCGCCTGGGCGCTGCAGGGGCATGAGCCCTGCATCAACTGACCCGACCCTTGCCCTGGGCAAGGAAGTGCAGCAGGCCCGCCCCCGAGCTTGCGGGGCGGGCCTTGCCCTGGGGAGCCGGCCGGAGGGCTTCCGCTGGCCGCCTCTCCTGCCATCGGGGGTCGCGCCCGCTGTTGATAGATGCGGATGTTGTGCTTGCAGCAGCCGGCGGATTGGCGCAGCGGCGGGGTGTGCAACGCGCTTTCGCTGCCGTCATCGCGCTGGTCGTCTGGGCTCCAGCAGTTGTCGCAGGGCCGCTGGTGATTGCTGGCGGCGCGATCGCTGAGGACAATGCAGCGGTCATCCGCGCGGTCCTCGATCGCAGGCCTCAAAACGCGCCTGCCATTGCCATCATTCCAGCAGCGTCGGCAGCGCCAGCCGAGGCGCTTGCCCGCAGCGCTGCCCTGTTCCAGCGCCATGGCGCTCTGCCGGAGGATATCGTCGCCATCCGGCTCGCGGTCGTCGATGACCCGACGACGGCGGAAGACGAGGCCGACTGGGCTGCCCGCGCGAGTGACCCGCAAACGCTTGCGTTGCTCGAGGGTGTGGGCGCCATCTGGTTTACGGGCGGTGACCAGTCGCGCATTATGGCGGCTCTTGTCGCGCCGGACGGCAGGGCGACTCCCCTCCTTGCGGCCATCCGCGCTCGCCACCGCGCTGGCGCTGTCGTCGGCGGAACATCTGCGGGTGCGGCCGTCATGTCCGACCCGATGCTGACGGGAGGCGATCCGGTCGCGGCCGTCAGCCCTGGCCGCGGTGAGGCCGTGACCATGGCTGCTGGCCTTGGCTTTCTTGCTGGCGCCATCGTCGACCAGCATTTCGATGCCCGCTCTCGCTTGCCGCGGCTGCTCGCCGCACTTGCAAGCCTGCCGCCCCGTCAGCGCCTCGGCTTTGGGATCGATGAAGACACGGCGCTCATTGTTTCCGAAGGCACGGCGATGGTCGCTGGCAGGGGGCTTGTCACCTTCGTTGATGGAAGGCGCGCGCGCTTGCGCCGTGGACCGGGGGTCCGTGCCACTGGCCTTGCACTTCACCTGATGGCCGAAGGCGATGTTATGCCGCTTCCTGCCAAGGTCGGCCCAGCGGCAGCCAGGAGAAGGGAATTCTAGTTCGGGCGCAGATAGCGTGAGCGCAGCGCCTGGATGTCGGCTGCGCGCAATTGCAGCACCTTGTGCACATAGGCGTCAAAGCCGCCGGGGGAGGTGTCGATCACATCGAGTGCTGCCTCGATATAGGCCCGTTCGGCTGCGAGCAGCACCTTGACCACTTCGGGCGGGAGTTTGCGGAACATGGCGAGGCTTGGATCCTCTGACGCTCCGGCAGCGGGCGGCTTATAATAGCGGTTGGAGAGGAGATAGTCTTCGATGATTGTCTCGCGGTCGACGCCGAGGAGTTTCAGGAGGAGTGCTGCTGCCACACCTGTGCGATCCTTGCCGGCCGAGCAGTTGAAGGCAAGCGGTGCCTTTCCTTCGGCGAGTGCGCGGAACATCTGACGATAGTCGGCGGCGAACTGGAAGGGAAGGTCGCGATAGAAGCGGATGAACATCGCCTGGGCAGTCGCAGCCGTTGGCGGGCCCGAAGACAGGAGGGTGCCGAAGCCCTGCATGTCGACCTCATAGTCGCGGGTGATCACGGTTGTGGCTGCAGCAAGCCGGGAAGTTGCCCGTTCGCGCTCGGAAGTCGACCGGAAGTCGCAAACGGTCGTGATCCCGAGCTTCGAGAGATAGGTGAGATCGGCCGCCGTCAGCCCGGACGGATCGCCCGAGCGGTAGAGCTGGCCCCAGGCGACCCGGTCCTTTCCGGCCGGGTAGCCGCCAAGGTCACGGAAGTTCTGGCCGCCTTCAAGCGGCAGGACCCGCTCGGCCACCCGCAGTTGGCGCCCGCTCGCGTCGCGCAGCAGGAGGTAGGGGCGCGGCGCAACTGGTGCTGGCACCCGCATCATGTCCCCCTCGATGGTGGCGGGAACAGCCCGGGCGCGTTGCCAGCGTGCGTCTGGATGGTCGGCCAAGCGGACGGCCACTGGCGCCTTGAGTCCCGTCCAGCGGACGAGAAGGGTATCGCCTTCGCGTTCGGCGCTGGCAGAGGGGGCAGGAGTGGACGCCTCCTGCCGGGCAAAGACGGGTGCAGGCAGAAGCGACGAAGCCGCGGTTGCCGCAACGACGAGAAGCACAAGCAGCGCTGGCATCAGAAATTCACTTTGATGCCTGCCATGTAACGCCGCCCGATCTGCTCCACTTCGACCGGGAAGGCCGGTTCATTTTCGAACACTTCGTAGATGGCATTGGTCAGGTTCGCGAAATCGGCGAACAGCACGAACTGGCTGGAGAGCGCATAGCGCAGAGTGACATCAAGATTGCCATAGGCGCCGCGGATCTCATCCGCGAGTTCCCCCTGGGTTCCAAAGCCACCGAGCGTGTCTGGCCAGTCTGATCGCCACTGGTAGGAGATGCGGGCCGAGGTCCGACCTTTCTCGTAAAAGAGCGAGGCATTGACGACGGCATCTGATGTGCCGGGGAAGGGCGCCCCCGCGCGCCCAGGCGCATCGAATGACCCCCCAAGCAAGGCCACATTGCCCTGGAAGCCGAGCCCGTCCCAGGGTGTGGGAAGCCCGCTCCACTGCTGCTGATAGTTAAACTCGACGCCGTAGAGCTTGCCCCTTTCCCCGTTGAAGGTGGAGATGAACTGGTAGTCGGAGCGGTCTTGCCCTGGCGTGTCATAGATGTCGCTGCCGACGATCGATCGGCCCGTGTAGAGCACATTCTTGACCAAGCGGAGGAAGCTTGAGACCGAGGCGATACCGCCCCCCGGCAGATAATATTCGAACGCAGCATCAACCCCCCAAGTATATTCCGGCTTGAGGAGAGGATTGCCGCCCGTCACCGTGCCTGGCGTCGAGGTGTCGTTGATCGATGCTCCCACTCGCACTTCGCCGAACGAGGGGCGGGCGGTTGCGCGTTGCACCGATCCGCGCAGGACGGCGTTGGGTGTCAAATCCATCTTGGCCGAAAGACTTGGGAACCAGTCTGTGTAGCGGTTTTCGACCTCAAGCGGCCGGGGCGTGCCCGTCCCGATGCGCACGAAGCCGAAGATGTCTTGTTCGAAGCGTTCCAACCGCAGGCCCGCCACCAGTTGCAGCCGGTCGAAATCGAACAGTGCCTGGCCGTAGCCGGCGTAGAGCCTTTCCTCGATGGTGTAGAGATCGGTTGGCGCGACATTATTCTCTGGCCGGTAGATGCCGGCGGCCTGCAGCCGGGTGAGGATGGGACGGAGATCCCGGAACAGGCGCGGATTGTCGACGATTGCGACATCGAACCCGCGCGGAAATCGCGAGTTCCAAAGCTTGTTGCGCACATATTCGCCAGGAGGGAGGATGGCACCGATCCCGGGCAGGAAGGGGGTGAGCGGCAGGGTGTTGGAGGCGGAGATGGTGTTACCGTCGATGAACCGGTCATCGTGCTGGAAGCCGCCCGAGAGCTTCACTTGCCCCAATTGCCGGGCGACGTCGAGCTTCGCTGTCCAGGTGGACGACCGCGTTTCCTGGACGACGGGGAGGAAGATCTGGAAGTCATAGGCGCCCTGGTCGAGGAAGCTGCGCTTGGCGCCGCGCGTCCAGGTTCCCGGCGTTGCACCAGGCACGGTGTTGAAGAGGGTGACGATTGGGAAACGCCGATTGTCTGAAAGGTCATAGTCAAGCGATGGCCGCAGACCCCGATTGTTGGCCTGCTGCAGGAGGATGGGAAGATAAGTCGTGTTCTCGGTCTCCACATAGGCAGCGCGCCACTCGATGTCCCATCCTTCGTTGCGATGGTCGCCACCCAGAATCGAAACCCAATTGTTGTTCCGATAATCGCCGTCGGAAAGCGTGCCCCGGGCCTGGACTGCGTTCAAAGAGCCGGAATCGACACCCCGGATGCCGCCTGGCACGGCGGTTCGGAGCTGGAACACATATTGGTTGCGCTGCTCATCATCATTGAACTCGGTATAGGTGGTCCCGAGGAAGAGCTTCGTGCCTGGGTTCGGCTGCCACTCGGCACGCGCGAACAGCCCGTTGTTCTCGCGCTCGAGGATGTAGGACCGGAAGTCGAGGATGGTTGGCGCATTGCCGGAGTCGTAGGAGGCCTCGCGATTGTCCGTCGTCTGGTTGCGCTTGTAGTTGGCGCCGCCAAGTACGAAGCCGAGCTGCTCGTTCGCCCAGGAGGCCCGAAGATTTACCTGGCGCTGGATGCCAAGCCCCAAGCCCATGAGGCCGAGTCCGACATCGCCGGCAAGAGCGAAACCCTCTGCTCCAAGAGGCGAGAAGGAGCGAAGATCCACCTGCGCCACCACGGCTTCTGCCGGCATTTCGGCAAGCAGCGACTTGTTGACGGCGATTGAGGACAAAAGGACGGCAGGAACGGAATCGAAGCGGAATGCCCGGGTCGAGCCGCCTTCATCCACTCCGACCACTGGAACCCCGTCGAACTTGACTGTGGTCCAGCGGTTCGGTGCCCCCCGCACCTGGATGTAGCGTTCCTGGCCCTGGTCTCGCTGCACGGCAACGGCTGGCAGCCGGGCAAGCGCTGCGGCGACATTCTGGTCCGGAAAGCGCCCGACGGTGTCAGCCGAAATGATGTCCACGCGGTTGAGCGCATTGCGCTGCTCCTCGAGCGCCTTGCGCTGCGCATCGAGGATGGGTGCATAGACGATGATGTCTTCCGCCTCTGCTGCAACCGGAGCTGCAGAGACGCCCGCTACCGGCTGGGCCGCACAAGGGGCGACAAGGGGCAAGAGGCCACAGGAAAGACAAGCTGCGCGCAACGGATATGGCATGTGGCCCCCTTCATGGTCTCGCAGGGCGGACCTTAGGGATCGTCCATGACGGTTCCGTTACTACCCTGTTGCGTTGCAGCGACATGGGAGAGGGGGTTTGGGCATGCCAAAGCCTCAGGAAGGGCGGACCCGAGAGCGCGTTGCACACCGCGTGAACGGGGTGCGGCTGCACGCGCCCGTCGGCCCAGGGGCGCGAAATATGGTCTAGGCTGCCTTCTGCGCCCGTTCCAGATCCTCGAACATGGCTGTGGTTGCACTTTCGAACGGGCGGATGCCAAGTTCGGCCCGGATCGCCGGGATTGGCTGGTCGAGCAGGCGATGCCAAGGTGTGTGGATGAGGGGGGGCGTTGCCCGGCCGTGGCGCCAGCCATCGAGCATGACATGAAGCATGGGCTCTGCCAACGGCGGGGCGTGGAAGGCAAGGAGTGTTGCAACTGTCGCCAGGAAGCGGGCCGAGTAATTCTGGCCGAACTGGGCGAGCTGGAAGCCGGAGATCGCCACTTCCCCGGCACCCGTAAAGCCATAGCCTGCAACAAGGTGCCAGATGTCATGCAGCTGGAGGATGCGGCGGTTGGTGCGGTTTTGCGCCGGGTAGGGGCCGGGAAGCACGACCGTGTCGGCATCAATCACTTCCAAGTCATAGCCCTGGGCTTCCAGCATGGTGAGGAGCGCAGTGCCGAGGCTGTCGGCGGCGCGGCCGGCGAGATCGGCGGTCTTCATGCGCACCTCCGGCTCCCGCAAAAGCTCGACGACACACGGCCAGTCGAAGAGGGCTGCCTCAGAGCGCGCAAGCATGTCCGAATCATAGTGGGTGCCAAGCGCCACTACGCTCGCCGTGAAGGCCAGAGGATCAACCGGGCCTTGAGGCATGACGGCTGCAATCGCCCAGAACGCGTCCCAAAGCGGCCGGGGGAGAGTGCGCTCGGCCGGCGAGCCTGTGGCAAGGAAGCCAAGATCGGCCGCAAGCGCCTCGGCGCGTGCGTCTGGCGGAACATCGAGGGCGCGGGCGAGGGCGTCGAAGACGGCCGGGACGGCGCGCGGATCAACGAAGGCCGTGTGCGCCATGAGCGCGGCGGCTGCCCGCTCGAAGCCGGCGTGGAGGTTGATGCGCCCGCTTTCCACTTCCGCCTCGAATAAGGCGCGAACCTCTTCTCCACTCATGCCTGCCCTCCTGCCCGTGACAGCCTTGCGAACATGGGATGCACGCGGGAAGGCGACAAGAAGGGCCAGTCCTTTTTGCTTGCGCGTGCACGGGGGAACGCAGGCGAGGTGGCCGTGCCGCTTGCGCTAGAAGCCAAAGGGGATCCTGCCTGCGAAGAACAGCACCAGAAGCGCCGACCAGGACAGGAGGAACGCCACCGAATAGGGAAACATCATCACGAACATCTCCCCAAGCGTGAAACCTGGCACATAGCGCCGCATGAAGGCGAGGATGACACCGGCATAGATCATCATGGGGGTGATGATGTTGGTGACCGAATCGCCGACCCGGTAGGCGGCTGCCACAACATCGGGTGTCATCGCTGGATTGACGGTGTAGAGCATGGGCACGAACATCGGACCCAGGAGCAGCCACTTCGACGTAAGCCCCCCGACCACGAGATTGATGAGCGCTGTGAGTGCCACGAAGGCGAGCAGCAGCAGGATTGGGGCCTGCTCTAGCCCCAGCGCGATGAGGCCACTTGCCCCAAGGTGGGTCAGGAGCGCCCCCAGGCCGGAATAGGTGAAGAGGGAGAGGGCGTTGTAGGCGAAGAAGGCAAGCACGATCACATAGCCCATCGTGTTCATCTGCTTGACCATGCCGGTCACCACATCCTTGATGCTGCGGAAATTGCCCGAGCCGAAGCCGAACGCTGCCCCGACGACCAGGAACACGAAGCCGATCAACAGCACCAGCCGCTCAAGATAGGGCACGACCCGCTGCCCGGTCTCAGGATGGTCGAAGGCCTGAAGAGGCCCGGTTGCCAGCAGCCAGAGGACTGCGAGCGCGGCGAGAAGGCCAATTGCGGCCCACCGGAGCCCCCGCCGCTCGGCATCCGTCAGCGCGAATTCGCCGACATCGAGATCGGCTGGGAGCTCGAACGGCACGGACTGCAGGCGCGGCTCGACGAACCGGTGTGTCACCAAGGCGCCGACGGGGGCGAGCACGAAGACCGAGGCGGCAGTAAACCAGTAGGTCATCGTCGGCGGCGTGAGCGTCTGCCCGACCGAGCCGAGGAAGGGCACACCCTGCGCTTCGGCAAAAGCCCGGGCGTTTACGCCCATGATGACATCGCTCGTCGTGCCGGGAATGAGGTTGGCAGAAAAGCCCGCGGAGACCCCCGCAAAGGCGGCTGCCATTCCAGAGAGCGGATGCTTGCCAAGCGAGGCATAGAGAAGCCCCGCAAGCGGCACCAGGATGAGATAGCCGGCATCGGAGGCAAGCGAGCTCATGACGCCCAAAAAGACGACGGCAAGGCTCAAGAACCGTTCTGGAATTCCCGCTGCCGCGCGCTTGATGAGGGCGCCCAGAAGCCCGGAATGCTCGGCAACGCCGACGGCCATCACAATCATGAGAATGATGCCAAGCACGCCGTTGCCAAAGGCGAGCCAGTTCTGGACGATCATGTTGTCGAAGATCCAGAGCACATGGGTGCGTTCTGACATGTCGCGGATGGTCTCTGTGACCGTGCCGCCAGTCGGGCTTCTCGCTTCATAGCGAAAGCCGCCCAGTGCCACCGAGGCGAGGAAGAAGATCGGCCACAGGGCCATGAAGATGACGACCGGGTCGGGGATCAGCCGGGCAATCTTCAGGATGCGCCCCTCGGCGCTGGCGACGGTTGCGACATCGTTCATGGAAGGCGCCTGTGCCCGGGTGCCGGGCTGCTGTCGAGACATCTCGACTGCCGCCTTCTTCATCACCCTGCCGGAAAATCGGGCACCTGCTCCAGCTTGTCCTTGGCCTGCCAAGGCGCGGCGCTGGTTGGCACGATCCTTGCAAGCCGGGGCGCGAAGGCAAGTGCGGCGCGGGCCGCAACTCCTTATCACGAGTGGCGGGGAACGCGATGAAGAAGGTCGAGGCGATCATCAAGCCGTTCAAGCTCGACGAAGTGAAGGAGGCTCTGCACGATGTCGGGGTCTCGGGCATCACCGTTACCGAGGCGAAGGGCTTCGGCCGGCAGAAAGGCCACACCGAGCTCTATCGCGGGGCGGAATATATCGTCGACTTTCTTCCCAAGGTCCGGCTCGAAGTGGTGGTCGACGACAACCAGGTCGACCGTGTGGTCGAGGCGATTGCGACGGCGGCGCGGACCGGGCGCATTGGCGATGGCAAGATCTTCGTCTCGAGCATCGAGGCCGCGGTCAGGATCCGCACGGGCGAACGCGACCTCGACGCCATCTGAGACGCTGGTAAGCGACCGAACATCCAGGAGAGCGCAACAATGGCCACCAAGCCCGAAGAAATTCTGAAGATCATGAAAGAGAAGGAGATCGAGTGGGTCGACCTCCGCTTCACCGACCCAAGGGGCAAGTGGCAGCACCTTTCCATGGCCAAACGCGTCATTACCGAGGACAATCTGACCGAAGGCTTCATGTTCGATGGCTCGTCGATTGCGGGCTGGAAGGTGATCAACGAAAGCGACATGATCTTAAAGCCCGACCTCGATGCGAGCTACATTGACCCCTTTTCGGCGACGCCGATGCTGATCCTGTTCTGCGATATCGTGGAGCCTGCAACCGGCGAGCTCTATGGCCGTGACCCGCGCTCAACGGCCAAGCGCGCCGAGGCCTATCTCAAGGCCTCTGGCATCGGCGACACCGTCTATGTCGGTCCCGAGGCGGAATTCTTCGTCTTTGACGATGTCCGCTTTGCCCAGGGCTACGCCGGCGGCCACTATGCAATCGACGACGTTGAGCTTCCGACCAACAGCGGCCGCCAATATGAGGAGGGCAATCTCGGCCACCGGCCACGGGCAAAGGGCGGCTATTTCCCGGTGGCGCCAGTCGACAGCGCTATGGATTTGCGCAGCGAGATGGTCTCGACCATGCTGGAGATGGGTTTGCCCTGCGACAAGCACCATCATGAAGTGGCGGCCGCGCAGCATGAGCTCGGCCTTGAGTTCGGAACCCTCGTTCAGACTGCCGACCGCATGCAGATCTACAAATATGTCGTCCAAATGGTGGCACAAGCCTATGGCAAGACGGCGACCTTCATGCCCAAGCCGATCAAGGACGACAATGGCTCGGGCATGCACACCCACATGTCGATCTGGAACAAGGGCAAGCCACTGTTCGCTGGCGAAGGCTATGCTGGCTTGTCTGAGACTGCACTCTACTTCATCGGCGGCATCATCAAGCATGCCAAGGCCGTGAACGCCTTCACCAACCCGACAACCAACAGCTACAAGCGGCTTGTGCCGGGTTTTGAGGCGCCTGTGCTGCTCGCCTATTCCAGCCGCAACCGCTCGGCCTCGTGCCGGATCCCCTATGGTTCGGGCGCCAAGTCAAAGCGGGTCGAAGTCCGCTTCCCGGATGCGACGGCGAACCCCTATCTTGCCTATTCCGCGCTGCTCATGGCCGGTCTCGACGGAATCGAGAACAAGCTCCACCCCGGAGCTGCGATGGACAAGAATCTCTATGATCTGCCGCCGCGCGAACTGAAGAAGGTGCCAACGGTGTGCGGCTCTTTGCGGGAAGCGCTCACCAGCCTTGACAAGGGCCGGGCGGTTTTCACCAAGGGCGGTGTCTTCACCGACGACCAGATCGACGCCTACATCGATCTCAAGATGGAAGAAGTGTTGCGCTGGGAGATGACTCCAAGCCCAGTCGAATTCGACATGTATTATAGCGCCTGAGCCCGCAGGCGCCCTGGCCGGGTGCGGCCGCCGGGGTTTCGACCATGCCTCGACGGCCGCCTCCGTTGTGGACCTTTTCGCGCGCCTGGCGTTGAAAAGGGATGTCACCCAGACTAAGAACCTCTCCTGCAAGAATCGCGCCAAGTTCAGGGCTCTTGCGCTGGATTGGCGTCGCTTGCGTTGAGCAGCGCCGCGGCGGGCCGGCAGAGAAGGGGCGAGCCGGCACAGAAGGGGATGGCAGGTGGAGGCGGTTGCCGAAGCCGGACTGGAGGAAGCCGGAGGGGAGGATGGAGGTCCGCCCGGGTCTGGGGATGGGCTTGCCGTTGTCTCCATCGGCAAGTCCTATGATGGGCGAGTCGTCCTGCGCGATGTATCGCTTTCGGTGCACCGCGGCGAAGTGGTCGGGCTGCTTGGGCCCAATGGCGCTGGCAAGACCACCTGCTTCTACTCCATCATGGGGCTTGCAGCTCCGGACCATGGCCGCATTCTGCTCGACGGAGTCGAGATCACGGGACTTCCGATGTATCGCCGTGCCGCCCTCGGGCTCGGCTATCTGCCGCAGGAGACTTCGATCTTCCGCGGGCTGACGGTGGCGCAGAACATTGAGGCCGTGCTTGAGATTGCCGAGCCCGATGCCGGCCGCCGCCGGGCCCGGCTTGATGCGCTGCTCGAGGAGTTCCACATCGCCCGGCTGCGCGATGCACCGGCCATGGCGCTTTCGGGTGGCGAACGGCGCCGCTGCGAGATTGCGCGCGCGCTTGCCGCTACTCCCTCCATCATGCTGCTGGATGAGCCCTTTGCGGGGATCGATCCCATTTCGATTGCGGATATCCGCACGCTTGTCATGCACTTGCGTGAGCGCGACATCGGTGTCCTCATCACGGACCACAATGTGCGCGAGACGCTCGATATCGTCGATCGCGCGTGCATCATCTATGATGGCCGCGTGCTGTTCGAAGGCACGCCGGACGCACTCGTCCGCGATCCGCGCGTGCGCGAAGTCTATCTTGGCGAGCATTTCAGCCTGTAGCCAATGGCGATTGGTCCCCGCCTTGACCTCCGCACCACCCAGACGGTCGTCCTGTCGCCGCAACTGCAGGCAGCCATCCGGCTTCTTGCCCTCTCCAACCTCGAGCTCCAGGCCGAGATCGCTGCCGAGCTTGAGCGCAACCCGCTGCTCTTGGAAGGTGACGACAGCAGCGATGGCGACGCCGGCGATGCCGCCTTGCTGGGGCCTGCCGAGTCTGCGGCAGCGGAATTTGCCCACCCTGCGCCGGCGGAGGCTGCAAGCGATGCTGCCGACCAGGTGGGCGACAGTCTCGATGTCGATTTCATCGAGGAGCGTTTCCATCATGACAGCTCCGCCGACCGGCCGCGCAGCAGCGATGGCGAGGAGGATTTCTCGCCCGACCTGCTGGCAGCCGAGGACGACAGCCTGGCCGAGCATCTCTCCCGCCAGGCCAGTGCGCGGCTGTCGGGGCTCGATCTTGCCATTGCCCTTGCCATCATCGCGTGTATCGACGAGGCGGGCTATCTTGGCGAGCCGCTCGCCGAGATTGCCTCGCGGCTTGCCATTCCGCTTGCCGAAGCCGAGCGGATCCTCGCCATCGTCCAGACCTTTGAGCCGACCGGCGTAGGCGCCCGGAGCCTTGCCGAATGCATTGCCCTCCAGGCCCGGGAACGGGACCGTTACGACCCGTGCATGGCAACCCTTATCGACCATCTCGACCTTGTCGCCCGCGGCGATCTCGCCCAGCTGCGGCGCCTGTGCGATGTCGATGCCGAGGACCTCTCCGACATGCTCCACGAGCTGCGGAGCTATGACCCGAAGCCGGGCCTCAGGGTGGGTGGCGGCCGTGTCACGCCAGTCGTTCCTGACCTTTTCGTCCGCCGTGGACGTGGCGGCTTCGTGGTGGAGCTGAACCAGAGCACGCTTCCCCGGCTCATCGTCAACCGCCAGTATCAGGCTGTCATTTCCGCCCATGCCACAAGCCGGGGGAGCAAGGCCGAGCGTCAGTTTCTCGAAGGCTGTCTTGCCAATGCCCAATGGCTCATCCGCGCGCTCGACCAGCGTGCGAATACCATCCTCAAGGTTGCAACCGAGATCGTCGTGCAGCAGGCAGGCTTCTTCGAGCATGGGGTCTCGCATCTGCGGCCGCTCACCCTGCGCCAAGTGGCAGACGCAACGGGAGTTCATGAGTCGACCGTCAGCCGTGTGACGTCGAACAAATATCTCTCTTGCGCGCGCGGCGTGTTCGAACTGAAGTATTTCTTCTCGTCGGCGGTCCATGCAACCGACGGCGGCGAGGATGTGGCAATTGCCGCCGTCAGGGCCAGAATCCGCGCCCTTATCGAGGCGGAGGAGCCGCTCAAGCCTTTGTCTGATGCCGATCTTCAGAGCCTGCTCGAGAAGGAAGGCCATGCGCTCTCGCGGCGGACGATCGCCAAGTATCGCGAGGCAATGCAGATCCCCTCGAGCTTCGATCGCAAGCGCCGGGCGCTGGTGCGCGCGGCCTAGAGGGTGAGGCCGAGAAGCCTGCCGAGGTCGGCGAGCGCCTGGTCTTCATCCTTTACCTTGATTGCGGTCATGCCCATGGCAGCTGCTGGCTTGCAGTTGATGCCGAGGTCGTCGAGGTAAATGCAGGCGGAGGCGGGAAGCGCGAGCCGGTCGAGCATCATCTGGTAGATCCGCGGGTCGGGCTTGCGGACTTGGGCTTGCGAGCTTTCGATGACATGGTCGAAGCGCGCAAGGACGGCGGCGATGGCAGCCGCACGGGCGGGCGCTTGTGCCGGACCATGCCCCACCTTCACATTGTTGGTGATGCACCCGAGCTTGAGGCCTGCTGTGCGACATGTGTCGAGCGCGGCCACCATGCGAGGCCGGATGGCGCCTGACAGCAGCGGCAGCACATCAGCGCCGCGCACCTCGTGACCAAGAGCGGCAGTTTCGGCAGCAAAGAGCGAATCGAACCTGGAGGCATCGATCTCGCTGCGTTCCAGGCGGGCCCAGGCATTGGCATCGGGGTTGGTGGCATTGACCCGGCGCAGGAAGCCTTGGGGCAGGCCGCGTTCAGCCTCAAACCGGGCGAAAGCCTCGAACGGCGAGGTGGTGAGAACGCCGCCGAAGTCAAAGATGACCGCGTCGAAGACATGCATGGCCCGGCAGCATGGCCACAGAGGGCCTGTTCTGTGCAAGGAGGTCGTGCCGGGAGGTCGTGCCGGCCTGCTCTTGCCCAGCGGCGCCACCGACCCTAGGGCCAGCCGATGCGGTTCGGTCTGACGACATGGATCCTCGCTGCCCTTCTCCTTGGGCTTGCCGTCGGCGGCTATGTGAACCTTGCCATGGCAGCAGAGGAGGCCAAGGCCTTTGCTGCGGCGCTCACCATCGTCACCGACATCTTCCTGCGCCTCATCAAGATGATCATCGCGCCCCTCGTGCTTGGGGCCTTGATCTCCGGCATTGGCAAAATGGGCGGCGACGTGGGCGCCCTTTCGCGGATCGGCGGCCGGGCGGTCGGCTGGTTCATTGCGACATCGATCGGGGCCCTTCTGATAGGCTGGGCAAGTGTGAGCGCCTTTGCCCCCGGCGCTGGCCTCGGCCTGCCGCTGCCGCCTTCGACATCTGACAGCGGTGTCTCCACCGAGGCTTTCACCTTCCGCCGCTTTGCAACCGAACTTGTGCCCACCTCCATCTTCGATGCGCTGGCGAGGAACGCCATCCTCCAGGTGGTCGTCTTCTCGCTGTTCGCAGGCATCGCACTCGCCCGCATGGGGGAGCGAGGCAAGCTGCTGCTGGAGGGCGCCCAGGCCCTCATGGACCTGATGCTCATTGTCACCGGCTTTGTCATGAAAGTGGCGCCGGCTGCCGTCTTTGCAGCCGTTGCTGCAACCATTGCCGAGCGGGGGCTTGGAGTCGTCTTCACCTACGGCAAATTCATGGGCGGCTTCTACGTCGCGCTCTTGGGCCTCATTGCACTCAACGTGCTGGCCTGCGGCTTCGTCATCGGCTTTCCGGCAGTCGCACGCCTGATGAGGGAGATCCGCGATCCCTTCGTACTTGCGTTCTCGACGGCAAGCTCGGAAGCTGCCTACCCACGCATTCTCGCTGCACTCGACCGGTTTGGAATTCCCAACCGGATTTCCGCCTTCGTGCTGCCACTCGGCTATTCCTTCAACCTGGACGGCTCGATGATGTATTGCGTCTTCGCCGTCTTGTTCATTGCCCAAGCCTATGGGATCGAGCTGTCACTCGTTGCGCAGGTGGCAATGATGGCCATGCTCCTGGTGACCTCCAAGGGAATTGCCGGCGTTCCGCGCGCATCGCTTGTCGTCATTGCTGCCACCCTGCCAGTGTTCGACATTCCGGTTGCTGGCCTGCTCCTCATCCTTGGTGTTGATCATTTTCTCGACATGGGCCGGTCTGCCACCAATGTCGTCGGCAATGCGATCGCCTCAGCTGCAGTTGCGCATTGGGAGATGGAACGGGAGGCGCGTGCCGAGACAGGGGCAGGGGAGACCTCGCCCAGGCCATCGCCTGCGGAATAGACTGGATTTTGCGTAAGCGCACTCCGCATTTTCCTTGACTCGCGCGGCAGCCGGCTTAGGGTTGGGCGAAGGGGGGAAGAAGGGAGCCCTTGCCATGGCGACGCGTGCTGCGGAACGTCCGCTCGGCCTTGATGATCTTGATGTGTCGCGCCTCGACGAATGGCTCGAATACAGCCGGATCCTGCCCAAGTTTCGAACGCTGCGCGCGCGCGGGCCCTTGCACTGGTGCCCGGAGTCGGCGTTCGGGCCCTATTGGTCGGTGGTTTCCCATGCTGCCATCATGGAGGTGGAAGGCCGGCCCGATATCTTCTCCTCGCGCTGGGACCTTGGCGGGATCACCATTTTCGAGCGGAACCCGGATCGCTCAGAGCCGGAGATGCCGATGTTCATCGCCATGGACCGGCCGCAACACACCGGCCAGCGCCGCACGGTCGCACCCGCCTTCACACCGGCCGAGATGGCGCGGCAGGCGCCCGACATCCGCCGCCGCACGGCAGATCTGCTCGATTCGCTTCCCGAGGGCGAAGTGTTCGACTGGGTTGACCGGGTGTCGATCGAGCTCACGACAGGGATGCTCGCCATCCTCTTCGCCTTCCCCTGGGAGGATCGGCGCCTGCTCACCAAATGGTCGGATACGGCAACGGATACGACAGCCATTGCCGATGACGAGGCCAACCAGCGGCGCTGGGACACTCTGTTCGAGATGGTGGCCTATTTCACCAAGCTTTGGAACGAGCGGGCCGCAAAGGACCCAGGGCCCGATCTCATCTCGATGCTGATCCACTCGGATGCGACGCGGAACATGACGCCGCAGGAGTATCTTGGGAACCTGGTGCTGCTGATCGTCGGCGGCAATGACACAACGCGCAACACCATGTCGGGTGCAGTGATGGCGCAGAACCTCTATCGCGCCAATTGGGAGCGGATGATGGCTGATCCTGCCCTTATCCCGAACGGGGTCGCCGAGCTCATCCGCTGGCAGACTCCGCTCGCCCATATGCGTCGCACCGCGCTCGCTGACTTCGAGCTCCATGGCGAGACCATCCGCGCTGGCGACAAGGTGGTCATGTGGTATCTCTCTGCCAACCGTGACGAGAGCGTCTTTGCCGACCCCGACGTCTTTTTGCCGTGGCGGGAGAATGCCCGGCGTCACCTCGCCTTCGGATTCGGGATTCACCGCTGCGTTGGTGCCCGGCTGGCGGAGCTGCAGGTCGGGATCCTGCTCGAGGAAATGGCCAAGCGGCGGATGCGGGTCGAGCTCGCCGGCGAGCCAACGCGAGTCTATTCCAACTTCGTCCACGGCTACCGGGCGATGCCGGTGGAAATCCGCCGGGGCTAGTTCCTCGGCGGCTGGCGGCGGAAGGAGAGGGCTTCTGCGACATGCGCGCGGGCAACCGTGTCGCTTGCGGCGAGATCGGCAATGGTGCGGGCGACGCGCAGCATCCGGTGGAACCCCCGGGCTGAGAGCTTCATGGCCTCGGCTGCGCGGTGGAGGAGCTGGCGGGCGTCGTGGTTGAGCGCAGCCGCTTCTTCCAGCACCTGGCCGTCGGCTTCGGCGTTGGTGCGGAAGGATGTTCCAGCATAGCGGGCCAGCTGGCGGGCCCGCGCAGCTTTGACCCGCGCTTTTACGTCTGCGCTGGTCTCGGCTGGTGGCGGCAGCAAAAGATCGGAGGCCTTGACGGCCTGGACATCGACATGGAGGTCGATCCGGTCGAGCATGGGGCCCGAGATCTTTGCCTGATAGTCGGCAGCGCATTTGGGTGCGCGGGCGCAGGCAAGGCCAGCATCGTCGAGATGGCCACAACGGCAGGGATTCATGGCGGCGACGAGCTGGATGCGCGCCGGCCAAGTCACATGTGCTTCCGCCCGCGCCACTTCAACGGCGCCGCGCTCAAGCGGCTGGCGCAAGGAATCGAGCACCTGCCGGCTGAACTCGGGAAGCTCGTCTAAGAACAGCACGCCGAGATGGGCGAGGCTCACTTCGCCTGGCCGGGCCCGCGGGCCGCCGCCGACAAGGGCCGGCATCGAGGCGGAATGGTGCGGGGCCCGAAACGGCCGCACTCGGCTGATGCGCCCGCCCTCGAGCCCGCCAGCCATGCTCTGGATCATCGCCACTTCCAGTGCCTCGCTGGTCTCGAGATCGGGGAGGATCCCCGGCATGGCAGCGGCCAGCATCGACTTGCCTGCCCCTGGCGGCCCGCACATGAGAAGATTGTGACCGCCAGCAGCGGCAATCTCAACGGCGCGCTTGGGCAGCTCCTGGCCCTTGATGTCGGCAAGATCAGGGCCAGCGAAGGACCGCGGTTCAGCAGGCGGGCTTGCCGGCGGCGGCAGCAGTCGGGTGCCCTTGAGGTGTGCGATGAGCGCGCCAAGATCGGGCGCAGCAAGGACTTCAAGCGGCCGCTCGCTGCTCGCAACCCATTGCGCTTCAGCTCCTTGTGCTTCGGGGCAGATGAGGCCGAGCCCGGCGGCAGAGGCATGAAGTGCTGCAAGCAGCACGCCGGGGGAAGACGTCAGCCGGCCATCGAGCGACAGCTCGCCGACCGCAACGGCACTGGCAACCGACTCTGGATCGAGGATGCCAAGCGCAGCAAGCAGGCCGAGCGCGATCGGCAGATCATAATGCGAGCCGGCCTTCTCAAGGTCCGCAGGAGCCAAGTTGACGGTAATCCGCCGTGGTGGCAGCGCCAGCCCGAGGGCTGCAAGCGCTGCTTGCACACGGTCCCGGCTTTCGCGCACGGCCTTGTCAGGAAGCCCGACAATCAGGAAGGCGAAAGCGCCTCCTGACAGCTGGACCTGGACATCGACGGCACGCGCCTCGAGACCGACATAGGCAACGGTTGCAACATGGGCGACCATCCGCGCTTCCCCTGCGTGGCCCGACCCTTCTTGAAGACTAGCCGCAGCAGGCGGACAGGAAAAGCTGCCCCGGGCATGGTTTTGCCGCAGTTGAATGTGCGGCGTCTAGAGCCTAAGGGGGCGCCGCGCCGGATTAGCTCAGCTGGCAGAGCAGCGGTTTTGTAAACCGAAGGTCGCGGGTTCGACCCCTGCATCCGGCACGGGTTTCACGCGGGCCCTGCAGGTCCGGGACGCAGGGTGGGGCCATGGCCGACTTTTCGATCCTTGATGACGACGAGCCGCTTGAAGGCGAAGACCGCGACGCGGCAATCCCTTCGCAAGTGCTCGATGCTGTTCGCACCCTCATCCGCTGGGCTGGCGACGACCCCGCGCGCGAGGGGCTTCTTGACACGCCGGGCCGGGTCGCCCGCGCCTATCGCGAATATTTCCGCGGCTATCGGGAAGATCCCCGCCAGCATCTCCGTCGCACCTTCGAAGAAGTTGGCGGCTATGACGAGATCGTGCTCCTCAAAGACATTCCGTTCCAGTCCCACTGCGAGCACCACATGGCCCCGATCATCGGCAAGATCCATGTCGCCTATCTGCCGACCAACCGGGTCGTTGGCATCTCCAAGCTTGCCCGAGTCGCGCTCGGCTATGCCAAGCGGCTGCAAGTGCAGGAGCGGCTGACGGCGGAGATTGCCGATGCCATCCACGAAGGTCTTCAGCCGCGCGGCGTTGCTGTCGTCATCGAGGCGACCCACGCCTGCATGGCAGCGCGCGGGGTGCTAACCCCGGGGGTGATCATGACGACTTCGCGCATGATGGGCGTGTTCCGCGACGACGAACGCTCGCGCGAGGAAGTGTTGAAGTTGATGGGGCTCGGCTGACGGGGATGGCAATCGCGCTGGCCCCGCCGAAGCGGGTCGGGATGGTCTCGCTCGGCTGCCCCAAGGCGCTCGTCGACAGCGAGCGCATCCTCACCCGCCTGCGTGCGGACGGCTATGCCATCTCGCCCAACTATGCCGGGGCCGATGTCGTCATCGTCAACACCTGCGGCTTTCTTGACAGCGCCAAAGCCGAGAGCCTGGAGGCGATCGGCGAGGCAATCTCCGAAAACGGCCGCGTTGTCGTCACTGGCTGCATGGGCGCCGAAGCCGATCTTGTCCGTGCCCGCTTCCCAGAGGTCCTCGCCGTCACGGGCCCGCAGCAATATGAGGCAGTCGTTGACGCCGTCCGTCTTGCCGCCCCGCAGCCGCGCCAGCCCTTTGTCGACCTGGTGCCCGAGGCCGGGCTCAAGCTTACCCCGCGCCACTACAGCTATGTGAAGATTGGCGAGGGCTGCAATCATCGCTGCAGCTTCTGCATCATCCCGGCGCTGCGCGGAAAGCTTGCGAGCCGCCGGCCCGACGCCATCCTCCGCGAGGCCGAGAAGCTAGTCACGGCCGGCACCAAGGAGCTGCTCGTCATCAGCCAGGATACCTCCGCCTATGGCCGGGACCTCTCCCATGCGCGGTTCGGCCAGGCGGGGATACGCGCCCATATCACCGATCTTGCCCGCGCACTCGGCCAGCTCGGCGCCTGGGTCCGGCTCCACTATGTCTACCCTTACGCCCATGTCGACGAACTTGTTGCACTGATGGCCGAAGGGTTGGTGCTGCCCTATCTCGATATTCCTCTCCAGCATGCCCACCCCCGCATCCTGAAGGCGATGCGCCGCCCGGCCGACGAAGCCCGCATGCTCGACCGGATTGCCAAGTGGCGCCAGCTTGTGCCTGACCTTGCCATCCGCTCGACTTTCATCGCCGGCTTTCCGGGTGAGAGTGAAGCCGAGTTCGAGCATTTGCTCGCCTGGCTGGAGGAAGCAGAGCTCGACCGCGTGGGATGCTTTGCCTACGAGCCTGTCGCTGGCGCGGATGCCAATGCGCTTCCCGGCGCTGTGCCTGCCGAAGTCCGCCACGCACGCCGCGACCGCTTCATGGCGCATGCTGCTGCCATTTCCGCGCGTCGGCTGGCCGCCAAAATCGGGCGGGAGATCGAAGTGCTGGTCGATGCTGCCGATGGCCCGCAAGCCGGCGGTGGTGCAACTGCGCGGAGCAAGTGGGACGCACCCGAGATCGACGGCCGCGTGCTGCTGCGCGATGCGCCGCACGCGAAGCCAGGCGATATTGTTCGCGTCCGGATCGAGGATGCGGACGCCTTCGATCTCTATGGCGTACCATGCTGAACCGCTCGCGCCTTTCCACGCCCATCGGCCAGATGGTCCTCGTCCACGACGAGGAGGAGGTACTCTGGGCCGCTGAGTTCCATGACGACCCTTCAGCTATTGAGGCTTCGCTCGCCCGCTTTGGCACTGGCGTGCGGGTGGAGGCTGACGTGCCCGTGCCGCTTCTGCTGCAAGAGGCCTTTGCCGGCTATTTCCTTGGGCAGTTCGACAGTTTCGATGACATCATGATGGGCCGCTTCGGCTCGCCGTTCGAGCGCGCCGTTTGGGCTGCACTTCGCGCCATTCCGCCGGGCGAAACGCGCAGCTGCGCCGCGATTTCTGTCATGCTCGGCGACATCGGCAAGGCCCGCGCCGTGAGCGCTGCCATTGGCCGCAACCCGCTTGCCATCATCGTGCCCTGCCACCGTGTCATCACAAGCGACGGGTCGCTCGCTGGCGATGGTGGCGGGAGCGATCGCAAGGAATGGCTGCTGCGCCATGAGGGCTGGACTCTGGTTCGAGGCCAGCGGACTTGACTGCGGCTTCGCATGTGCGGGCGATCGCTATTCCTCTGCGCCCGCTGTTCATCCTCATTGTCGCGCTCGGGAGCTTTCTCCTGTTTCTCGTCCAGCCGCTCATCGCGCGGCTGGCCTTGCCCCTGCTCGGCGGTGCGCCTTCGGTGTGGAACACGGCGATGGTCTTCTACCAGGCCGCGCTTCTTCTCGGCTATCTCTATGCCCACGCGCTCCAGCATCTGCCCTTGCGCCGCCAGGTGCTCCTGCATGTGGCTGTGCTGCTTGCGGCTGCGCTCACCCTGCCACTTGGCCTTCCTGAAACTGGGCTGCCGCCGCCGGGCCGGGAAGCACGCTGGCTGCTCCTTCTCCTGGCAACGGGGATCGGCCCGCTGTTCGTCGCCATCGCCGCCCAGGCCCCGCTCATGCAGGCCTGGTTCGCCTTGAGCTCTGACCCAGAGGCGCGCGCGCCCTGGTTCCTCTATGCCGCCTCCAACGCCGGCTCGCTCGCAGGGCTCCTTGCCTATCCCTTCCTGCTCGAGCCGCTGACCGCGCTGCCCAACCAGCAGGCGCTTTGGTCTGGCCTCTACCTCCTCCTCCTCGGCCTTGTTGCCGTTGCCGGGCTCTTCCTGGTGCGGAGCGCTGCGCCTCCCCAGGCGGTCGCGCGAACCCGCGTGCCGGTTCCGTTCGCGCGCCAGCTCTACTGGGTGCTGCTTGCCGCCGTCCCCTCGGGCCTCATGATTTCCACCACAACCCACATCACGACCGACATCATGGCGATGCCGCTGCTTTGGGTCTTGCCGCTCGGGCTCTACCTCCTCTCCTTCATCCTCGTCTTCGGCCGCCAGGGCGAACGCTGGTTCATGGCCGCGCGCGTGGCAGCACCCATCCTCCTTCTCGTCTTCGGCGCGGCCGGGCTTCTGAGCCTTGACCGTGCTGCCAGCATCTATGGGCTTGCCAGCCTGTTCCTGCTGTTCGCGGTTGCTGTCGCACTCCACGGCCAGCTGGCGATTTCGCGCCCGCATGTTGCGGCCTTGACCCGCTTCTACCTCTGCCTGTCGCTCGGCGGCGTTCTCGGCGGCTTGTTTGCGGCCCTTCTTGCGCCCCTGCTGTTCGACTGGGTGTGGGAGCATCCGATCCTCCTCCTTGCGGCCGCGCTCCTGATGCCGGCCGGCCCACTCACGGCACGCATCGGCCGGCTCTGGTCAGGCATGGGCCTGCCATCCCGCCTGCTCCGGACACTCGCGCCGGGTGTTGCGCTTGCGCTCTCCTTCTGGCTGGGTGCCGTCTTCAACCCGCAGGAGCCGAGCCCGGTGCAGCTCCTCGCCCTCCTCGTCATCGCTTGCCTTGCTGTCCTTGCCATCGGCCGGCCCCTCATGTTCAGCTGGCAATTTGCCATGTTCATGCTTGCCGTTGGCGGCTGGCAGCAGCTCGACATCTCGAGCATCGAGGGTGCGCGGACCCGCAGCTTCTTTGGAGTCTACACCATCCAGAATGTGCAGAGCGCCAAGGTTCGCCGGCTGCTCCATGGCACCACGCTTCACGGCATCCAGTCGCTCGAGCCGGCCCGCACCAGAAGCCCGATGAGCTACTATGCCCCCGACAGCGGCGTCGGCCGGGCGATGCGTGCGATCCCGGCCCTGTTCGGCGACGGCGCGCGCGTCGGCTTTGTCGGCCTCGGTGCTGGCACGCTTGCCTGTTACGCAAAAGCCGGACAGGCTTGGACGGCGTTTGAAATCGACCCGGCAGTCGTTGAGCTTGCCGTCGCCCGCCGGGCCTTCACCTATGTTGCGGACTGCAAGCCGGATCTGCGCCTGGTGCTGGGCGACGCCCGCCTGACCCTTGCCGGCGAGCCGCGCGGAAGCTTCGATCTTCTCGCCGTTGACGCCTTCTCATCCGACTCGGTGCCCCTGCATCTCCTCACCGTCGAGGCGCTGCGAGTCTACATGGCGGCACTTGCGCCCGATGGCATCCTGCTCCTGCACGTCTCCAACCGCTTCCTGAACCTGGAGCGGGTGGTCGCCGCCGCGATCGAAGCCGAGGGGCTTGTGGGGCGCCGGCTGCGCTATACGCCAGCAAATGACGATGCGCTCGCCGGCTACGCCTATTCCTCCTCCGACTGGATCATGGTCGCGCGCACGCCCGGGCGGCTGGAGGAGGCCGTGGCGGCAGCAACCGGCGGGCCGCACGCGACTGCTGCCTGGGAGCCGCTGGCCCCGGCCGGAGACGTGCGCCCCTGGACGGACAGCTTCGCCTCCATCCTCCCTGTCTTGAAGCCGCTCCGCTCCCTGCTCTAGGGGCGAGACCATGGAGCGCATCCGCATCATCGTCCTGGGTGCCTCCGGCTATACCGGTGCCGACCTCGTCCGGCTTGCCCGTATCCACCCGGCTGTTGAGATTGTCGCGCTTGTCGCCAACCAGAAGGCTGGCCAGACCATGGCCGACATCTGGCCCCATTTCATGGAGGCGGACAGCCTGCCTCCGCTCGCCCGCGCCGATGCCGTTGATTTCGGCACGGCCGACCTCGTCTTCGGCTGCCTTCCCCATGGCGCCAGCGCCGAGCTTCTCGCCGGCCTCGCCGGCCCTCGAATTGTCGATCTTTCCGCCGACTTCCGGCTGCGCGATGCCGAGACCTATGCCGAATGGTATGGCGTGACCCACCCGGCGCCCGCGCTTCTCGACGAGGCCGTCTATGGTCTTGCCGAATATGCCCGCGATCTTCTGCCCGGCGCCCGGCTCGTCGCCTGCCCCGGCTGCTACCCGACGGCAGCGCTCCTTGCACTTCTGCCGCTCGCCCAGGCTCGGCTGATCTCGCCCGATGACATATCCATTTTCGCGCTGTCCGGCGTGTCCGGCGCTGGCCGGTCGCTGCGCGAGACCAACCTCTTTTGCGAGGTGGCGGAAGGGGCTGCCGCCTATGCCGTTGGCAAGCACCGCCACATGCCCGAGATCGAGCAGGAGCTGGCGAAGGCCTTTGGCCAGGATGTCCTGGTCTCCTTCACGCCCCATCTTGTGCCAATGAACCGCGGCGAGCTTGAGACGATTTCGGTGCGCATGACACCTGGGGCGGCGCTTGCTGATTTGCGCAGGGCCCTCGACGAACGCTATGCAACTGAGCCCTTCGTTCACGTGCTTCCACCCGGTGTTATGCCAGCGACGCGGATGGTGCGCGGCTCCAATCTCTGCGTTCTCAACATCTTCCCCGACCGGATCGCTGGCCGGGCGCTGGTGGTTGTGGCGATTGACAATTTGGTGAAAGGCTCGGCTGGGCAGGCAATCCAGAACATGAACCTGATGTTCGGCCTGCCTCAGACTCTGGGTCTTGAGGCTGTGCCGCTGTTTCCCTGATGCCGCTCTATCCCTTCAACGGGCGCCTGCCGCAGCTGCATGCAAGCGCCTGGGTCGCGCCAACTGCTGCCCTCATTGGCGACGTGGTGCTCGGCGAGGGGGCGTCCGTTTGGTACAATTGCGTGCTGCGCGGCGATGTCATGCCCATTCGTGTCGGTGCGCGCTCCAACATCCAGGACGGGACGGTCGTGCATGTCACGCGCAAGCTGGCTTCAACCAGCATTGGCGCGGATGTGCTGGTGGGCCACAGCTGCATGATCCATGGCTGCGAGCTCCAGGATCATGCCTTCATCGGCCTTGGCGCAATCGTGATGGATGGCTGCGTCGTCGAGCCCGACGGGATGGTCGCGGCTGGCGCGCTGCTGACACCAGGCAAGCGCGTGGGCGCGCGTGAACTCTGGGCCGGACGGCCGGCGAAGCTGGTGCGGCTTTTGACTGACGCGGAGGTGCAGCGGAACCGGGCGGGGGCGGCAGGCTATCTCGAGCTTGCGCGGGCGCACCGGGAGAGCCTTGGGTGAGAGAAACGCAGGCTGCGCCGTCGGTCGCCAGCAGGCCCACGGGGTCGGCAAAGCCGCTCCTGTGGCCCGCCGGCGCCGGCCGCCCCTTCGGCGAGTCTGCCGGCCAGCGCTTCGCACTGGCGGCAGCCGCCTCCGGGAATGGTCGGAGCGACAGGATTCGAACCTGCGACCCCCAGACCCCCAGTCTGATGCGCTACCAGGCTGCGCTACGCTCCGACGTTGGCGGGGCGTTAGGCGAGGCCAGCGGGGATGGCAAGGCTAGACGGAGCGACAGGATGGGCGGCTGCGCCGCCGTCTGCGGCGCTGACGCGCCTCGGCCCCGAACCTGCGACCCTGAGACCCTGAGGCGGATGCGCATCCAGGCTGCGCTAGGCTCCGACGCGGGCAGCGCCTAGGGCGTGGCGGAGGCGAACGCAAGCGCGCGCCTGCTGGTCGAGGGCCTGGCACTCGTCCGTGGTGGCCGGCTGTTGTGCGAAGGTCTTGGCTTCACCCTTGGGCCTGGCGAGGCGCTGCTGCTGACAGGGGCCAACGGCTCGGGCAAGACCTCGCTGTTGCGCGCGCTCGCTGGCCTGCTCGAGCCTGCCGCCGGCCGGATCGAAAACCCCTTCGCCACCGCCTTCCAGGGCCCCGAGCCAGCGCTGAAGTTGGATGAAAGGCTTGCAGACGAGCTCGCCTTCTGGGCTGCGCTCGACGGCCAGGGGAAGGCCGCGATATGGGCTGCCGCCGAAGCCCTCGCCCTGACGGCGCTCCTTGATCTTCCTGTTGCCTATCTTTCCGCCGGCCAGCGCGCGCGCGCCAGCCTCGCCCGCGTGCTGGCAAGCGGGGCTGTGCTGTGGCTGCTCGACGAGCCGACAGCCACGCTCGATTCGGATTCCGCTGCGCGGCTTGAGGCTGCGATCACCCAGCATCTGCGCTCGGGCGGCCTCCTTGTTGCTGCCACCCACCAGCCGCTTGGAATTGCGGCCCCCGAGCTCAGGCTTGGCCCCTGAGATAGGGCAGCGGGTCCACCGCCTTGCGCCCCAGCCGCAGCTGGAACATGAGCTGCGGCTCGCGCGCGTTCCCGGAAGCGCCGGCCCGGCCAATGATGGCGCCCTGCTCAACTTTTGCTCCAGTTGCGACCAGCGCCTCCTCCAGATGGCCATAGGCGGTCACCGCCCCGCCCTCATGGCGCAGCAGCACGAGAAGCCCGAAGCTTTCGATCGCATCCCCGACGTAGAGCACGGTGCCGCCGGCCGCGGCGCGAACCGGGCTTCCCTTGAGCGCCCGGATGGTCACGCCCTCGTTCACCTTGCCGCCTGGTTTCGGCCCGAAGGTTGACGTGATGACCCGGCCCTCGACTGGCCAGGCGAGGCGGGGTGCCACGGCAGGGCGCGGCGCCGGGGCGGGCACGCCGGGCGGCTTGGCAGGCGCGGCGACCGCCGAGCCCGAGACCAGTTCGTCGATGTCGATCGTGAAGTCGCGCGCGAGCGTCTCGGGATCGGGGCGCGTCGCTGCCGGCCGGCCCTGCGGCGGCTGCTGGCGGGGCGGTTGGGTCGTGCGGGGT
>NZ_JBRCLD010000012.1:0-27045 GCF_053487655.1 Thermaurantiacus sp.
GTTGGCCACCGCCGCGGCGGCCGCACTCGACCCACCCGCCCCGCGCGCGGGCGCGGCGACCGACCATGGCACCTGCGCCAACTGCGGCGCCGAAGTCCGCGGCGCCTATTGCAGCGCCTGCGGCCAGAAGCTCCACCTCCACCGCAGCATCGGCGATGCGGTGCACGAGATGGTCCACGGCATCCTCCACTTCGACGGCAAGCTCTGGAACACGCTCCCGCTTCTCGCCACCGCCGCGGTCGTCACCTTTTCGCTCTACGCGGCGACCGTCCTCCTCCTCGGCCTCATTGACTGAGGATCAGCCCGGAAGCAGCGCGATCGCCACCCGGTTCACGACGAAGGCCGCACCCCAGGCCAGCGCGAACAGATAGGCGAGCATGAACAGGGGCCAGCGCCAGCTGTTGGTCTCTCGCCGGGCGACCGCGATCGTCGAGATGCACTGGGGGGCGAAGACGAACCAGGCGAGGAAGGCGAGTGCGGTGGGAAGCGGCCAGGCGCCCCTGAGGCGCTCCACCAGGCCGTCCGCGGGATCCTCCGCCTCGATTGCATAGACGGTCCCGAGCGCCGAGACGGCGACTTCGCGCGCCGCCATCGCCGGTACGAGCGCCAGCGCAATGTCCGGCCCGAATCCGAGCGGCGCAACGAGCGGCTGGAGCGTGGTGCCGATGCGACCCGCGTAGCTGTCGGCGAGCGGCGGCGGCGCGGCTCCGGCGCGCGGAAAGCTCGCCAGCAGCCACAGCGCCAGAGATGCCATCAGGATGATGGTGCCGGCCCGCTTCAGGAAGGCCAGCACTCGCACCCACAGGCCGATGGCGAGGTCCCGCGCCGCCGGCATCTGGTAGGCCGGCAACTCCATCAGCAGGGGCAGGGAGGCGCCACGCGCCACCGTTGCCCGCATGGCCAGTGCCGCGAGAAAACCGCCCACGGCGCCCGCCACGTAAAGGCCGAACAGCACAAGCCCCTGGAGGCCGATGGGGCCCCACACGGTGGTCGCGGGGATGAAGGCGGCAATCACCACCGCATAGACCGGAAGCCGCGCCGAACAGGTCATGAGCGGGGCGACGAGGATGGTCGCCAGCCGCGCCTTCGGGTCGGCGACCGTGCGCGCTGCCATGATCCCGGGAATGGCACAGGCAAAGGAGGAGAGGAGCGGGATGAAGCTCATGCCCGAAAGCCCGGCGCGCGCCATCAGCCGGTCGGCGAGAAAGGCGGCGCGGCCCAGATAGCCGCTCCCCTCGAGCGCGAGGATGAAGGCGAACAGGATGAGGATCTGCGGCAGGAACACCAGAACCGACCCGACCCCGGCCAGGAGCCCCTCGGTGATGGCCGAGCGCAGGAGCCCGGGCGGGATCGCCGCCGCTGCAAGCCGTTGCAAGCTGCCGATCCCGGCCTCGATCCAGCCCATCGGCGCCCCGGCCAGCGTGAACACCGCCTGGAACATCAGGAACAGCAGGAAGGCAAGCAGCAGCGGTCCGATGAGCGGATGCAGCACCACCCGGTCGATCCGGTCGGTCAGCGCCCGGCCCGGGCCCCGGGCAAGGGTGACCTCGCCCGCCAGCGCGCGTGCGGCCCGCGCCAGCGCGCGCAGATCGGTTGCCGGCGTCTCCGCCCGCTCGGTTCGCGTCACCACCGGATCGAGCCCCGCCTCCACCTCCGCGAGCAGCGCGTCGAGCCCGCGCCGGCGCACCGCAACCGTTTCGATGACAGGCAGCCCCAGCCGGGCGGCAAGCGCTGCCGTGTCGATCCGCGTGCCGTCGCGGGCGGCCATGTCCACCCGGTTGAGCGCCACCACCAGCGGCAGGCCAAGCGCCCTGAGCTCGAGCAGGAAGCGCAGGTGGATCCCGAGGCTGGTCGCGTCGAGCACGGCAAGCACCAGGTCCGGCCGCGGCTGGCCCGGAATCCGCCCCAGCAGCGCATCTCGCGTCACCGCCTCGTCGGGGGAGCGCGGATCGAGGCTGTAGGCACCCGGAAGGTCGAGCAGCTCGATCTCCCGGCCCGACCCCAGGACCAGCCGGGCCGATGTCCGCTCGACCGTGACCCCCGGATAGTTCGCCACCTTCTGCCGGGCCCCGGTCAGCGCGTTGAACAGCGATGTCTTGCCGGCGTTCGGGTGCCCGGCAACCGCCACCAGCGGAACACGCGCTCCGATCGCGGTCTCGCGGTTCACCGGATCGCGACCCGCGCCGCCAGCGCACGGCGCAGCGCCACCTTGGTCGAGCCGATCCGGACCGCAATCGGGTCGCCCCCGGGAGCGCGGTCGGTGAGCGTCACCTGCACGCCCTCGTCGAAGCCCATCTCGATGAGCCGCGCGACCAGCCGCTGATCCCCGCCGAGGAATCCGGCAATCTCGCCACCCTCGCCCCGGTCCAGCTCGTCCAGTCGTCTCACACGACGCCCCTGGGCGAGATTCCTGCGAAAGTCACGCAATATCGAAAATGGCCGGCCCCGTGACGGTCAGATTGCCGGGTAGCGCAGCCGCCCGAGAAACCGGACCAGGCTCGGTCGGTCCCGGTCCCTGCCGAGCCCAGCCTTCCACTTCTCGAACCGCATCACGCCCGCGATCCGCCGGTCGAGAAAGGCCCAGGTGTCGGCGAAACCCTCGCTCTCGTCCGCCATCCAGATGAAGAGCGTCGCCGAGTAGATAGCGCCAGCAATCGCCCGCTTGGAATAATGGTTGAAGTCGGTCGCGGTGTCTCCGGCGGCGCGCCAGATCGCGTCCGCCGTGCCCCAGGTGAGGCGCGCAGCAAGCGGCACATTGCCGGGAAGCGCAAGGATGGCCGCCGCCCGCCGGACGGCCTCGCGGTGGGGCGCGGCCGCCTCGAGCCGGGTGCGGATCGCCGCCGTCACCTTCTCCCGCACCTTCATGGCCTTGAACTCGGCCGTATCGCAGGCGGCAAGCAGTGCGTCATCTGCGGCGCGGATATAGGCCGCCACCATGTCCGCCGCCCCGCGCGGGAAGGCCAGCCGCGCCACTGCAGGGTCCACCCCCAGGTCTTTCGCTGCGGCATCGAGCGCAACCACCGACCAGCCATCGAACGGCACATGGGGCAGCATCGCCTGCGCGAGCGCCGGCCGCAGCTCATCGAGTGTCGGGTCCTCAGGCAAGGTCATGCGCGGCTCCTAGCGCAAGCCGGGCGCCGGCGAAACCGCGCCACAAGGGGCCGCTTGCCGCACCGCCCCGATTTTGCTATCACCCATGCCCTGGCGCTGCCGGCCAAGGCCGGTGGCGCCCTGTTTTTGGAGGCAGGCAGGTCGCCTGCGAAGCAAAGGAGCTGGTGCCGCGTGCAGATCATCGTTCGGGACAACAATGTCGACCAGGCCCTTCGGGCGCTCAAGAAGAAGCTCCAGCGCGAGGGTGTCTACCGGGAGATGAAGCTGCGCCGCCACTATGAGAAGCCGTCGGAAAAGCGGGCGCGCGAACGTGCTGCTGCCGTGCGCCGCGCTCGCAAGCTTGATCGCAAGCGCGCCGAGCGCGACGGCATCCGCTGATCTCAACCATGAGCAGCAGCCTGCCCGGGCCGGCCCCTTCCGGCCTGGCCAAATGGATCGCCGCCGCCCTCGTCGGCGTCGCCGCCATGGCCGCGCTCGCCTGGGCCGGCACCCGCAGCGTCGCCGAGCCCGCTGCGCTCGTCCAGGGTTTTCTCGCTGCGAATGCGAAGAAACCGGGAGTGACTCGCCTTCCCTCCGGTCTCCAGGTCGAAGTGCTGAAGCCCGCGGCTGGCAGCAACATGCCGAGCCAGCCGCCAGGGCCCGCCGATTTCGTCCTTGTCCACTATGAGGGCCGTCTTGCCGACGGCACCGTCTTTGATTCGAGCTATGCCAGAGGCGAGCCTGCCGCCTTTCGTGTGAGCGATGTCATCCCCGGCTTTGCCGAGGCGCTCCAGCAGATGCAGCCTGGCGAAAAGCAGCGAATCACCATCCCACCGGAGCTCGGATATGGCGCCGAGGGTGCCGGCAACGGGGTCATCCCCCCGAACAGCGTCCTCGTCTTCGAAGTCGAGCTTCTCCAGGTGGCCCGCGGCGGCTGAGCCAGCCAGACCGTCAAGAAGGGGAGGGTGGACCTGCTTGGGCTTGGCCTGGGTGCTCGGCGTCGGCACAGGGGTTCGCCTTCTGTCCTGATCGCGCTGCCCGCAACTGCTTCGGCCCCGGTCCTTGCTGTGCCTCAGCTGCTGGCGTCGAGAACTTGTGCGTGCGATGAGGCTGCGTATGCGCTTTCTCGTCCCTGTGCTTCTTGCTGTGCCGGCTGCTGCCCAGGCGCCGCGCGTGTTGATTGCCGATCCCGAGCCCATCGTGACAGTGCGCATCCGAGACAGCGAGCTCCCCGTTCGAGTCGCACTCGGCGTTCCCGCAGCCTTGCTCCTGAACGCAAAGCCAGCCCTGGAAACCGGCATCAAGCCTTTCCCCGTCGTCGGCAAGCTGCGTTTCTCAAACGCGCTGCTCCCCGGGGGTTCGGCCCTGGTCCGTTTCAACCGCATCGGGGTGGGTATCGAGGGCGCGCCCAAGCGCAAGCTTCCCACCGCCTGGATCGAGCCCGAAATCACTGCCCGCACGGCCGGAGTTCTCTCGATCTTCGTCTTCGAGGGCGACCGGGTGGTCTGGTTGAACCCGCGCGCCCCTTCGGGAGGCCAGTCCTACACGCTTGTGCGGGACGGTACCAACGATCCGGATGTCATCACTCGCATCGGTGGCGAGAAGATCCGAGTGACTTTTGCACCCGACAGTCCAGTCACGATCATGAACGCTCGCGCTGCTGCCGCACTTGAGGCGGAAGGGCTCGTCCGACGCGCCAATCGGGTCGGCTTGTGGGAGCCGATTCCGCGCGCGCGCCTGCCATGGCAGGCGCTCGTGCCAAGGCCCGGTGCCACGCTTGTGGGTCTCCCCCTCATCCGCCCTGCCGCGCGTGTGAGCGAAGCGGAAGCAAAAGCCATCGACTCGCGCGCCGAGGCCGGCACTTCGACCGCCGATGACGATGCCGACACCATCGTGGTCAAGGGCGCCCGGGAAGGCCGACGCGGCCGCAGCCCCTGGATCCTCGTCGGCGCCGATGTGCTTGGCAACTGCAGCCGGATCGAGCTCGACCGGCCGGCCAAGGTCTGGCGCCTCACTTGCGCCTTCAGTTCTTCCGGAGGCTGAGGAACGCCCGTTCGCCGCGCAGCGAGCTGACCCAGCTCAAGGGATTAAGGGTCGCTGACCCGTCGAGGCTGAAGGTCGTGAACTCGGCTCGGCCAACGATATTCTCAATCGGCACCAGTCCAAGCCCGCCCACTTCAGGCGGCACCCGGCTGTCTGACGAATTGTCGCGATTGTCGCCCAGCAGGAAAAGATAGCCCTCGGGCACGGTCACTGGCGGCCGGTCATCGCGCTCGGTCGCTGCGAGATCGAGCACCACATAGGGCCGGCCATTCAGCTCTTCCCGAAAGGCAGGGAAGCGGCACACTGGCGCACCGTCCGCCGCAGCGCCGCGCAGGCTTGGCAGATACTGGCAATCCGTATTGGGTGATACGCGGATTTCGACATCGGCAATCCGCTCGTGCGGTACCGGTCGGCCGTTGAGCCAGACGATTCCGCCACGCACTTCCACCGTATCGCCGGGCAATCCCACCACCCGCTTGATCCAGTCGGCGCCATCCGAAGGGGACTTCACCACAATGATGTCGCCGCGCTCCGGCAGCTGGCCAAACAGACGGCCCGGAATCTTGGGGAGAATCGGCACCGATGGTGAGAGATAGCTGAAGCCATAGGGGAATTTGGAGACAATCAGCCGGTCCCCGACCAGGAGCCCGGGCATCATCGATTCCGAAGGGATGTAGAAGGGCTTGGCGATGAAGCTGTGAATGCCGAGTACGGCGAGGATGAGGACAGCCCATTGCTGCGCCTCGCGGCGCCACGAGAAGGGCTGCTTCACCTTGGCGGGCTTGGCTGCCCCGGAGTCCAGTCGGTTCATGGCCGGCTCGCAGTGATGAGGACGAAGGCCAGCGCCCAAGGGTGGTCATCAGTCAGGGTCACGTGAATATGGGCCTTATGCCCGACAGGGGTCAGCGCTTCAAGCCGGGCCAGCGCGCCGCCGGTCAGCACCATGGCTGGTGCTCCCGATGCCAGGTTGACGACTCCCATGTCGCGGAAGAAGACGCCGCGGCGGAACCCGGTTCCCAGCGCCTTGGCACAGGCCTCCTTGGCAGCAAAGCGCTTGGCGTAGCTGGCAGCGCGGGTCACGACCCGCCGGTCAGATTTCGCCCGCTCGGCAGCCGTGAAGATGCGCTCGAGGACCCGGTCGCCGAACCGGTCGATCGCGCGCGCGATGCGCTCGATGTTGCAGAGGTCCGAGCCGAGCCCCAAGATGATCATGCCCGCGCTGCGTCCATCCGCGCCCGCATCGCGCGCACGGCAGCATCGAGCCCGGAGAACAGCGCTTCGCCAATGAGGAAATGGCCGATGTTGAGCTCGGAAAGCTCGGGGATTGCTGCCACCGGCCCCACATTGGCGAAGCTCAACCCATGCCCGGCATGCACTTCAAGCCCGAGCTGTTTGGCCATGGCGGCTGCCTTGCGCAAATGGCCAAGTTCGGCGGCCGCCCCGCCGGAATGGGCATAGGGGCCAGTGTGGAGCTCGATGACGGGCACTCCGAGCTGCGCTGCTGCCTCGATCTGCCGGGCTTCTGGCGCGACAAAGAGCGAGACCCGGATTCCCGCGTCCCGGAGCCGCTCCACCAGCGGTTTCAGCATCCCCTGCTGCCCGGCTGCATCCAGCCCGCCTTCGGTCGTGCGCTCGGCGCGCCGCTCGGGCACGATGCAGGCTGCATGCGGCCGGCACTTCAGGGCAATCGCCAGCATCTCATCGGTTGCCGCCATCTCGAGGTTCAAGGGCAGGTCGATCTCTTGGACCAGCCGGGCAATGTCGGCATCGGTCATGTGCCTGCGGTCCTCGCGCAGATGCGCCGTGATCCCGTCAGCACCGGCAGCCGCTGCCACATGTGCAGCGCGGATGGGGCAGGGGTGGTTGCCGCCGCGGGCGTTCCGGATGGTTGCAACATGGTCGATATTGACCCCGAGGCGGAGGGGCATTGTCATCCCCGGCTTCCTGGTTTGGTTGCCGGCAGCGCCGCAAGTTCGGGTGGCAGCGCATCTGCTGCATAGGTCGGCACCGCAAGCCGCAGCAGCGCCGTCAAGGGCACGCCAAGTTCCGCCTTCCCGTCCGAGCGGTCGACCAGAGCTGCTGCGTGGATCACCCGCGCCCCGGCCCGCTCCACCGCCGCAATGGCCTCCCGGCTCGAAAGCCCGGTCGTCACCACGTCCTCGGCGAGGATGACCGGCATGCCGGGCTCGAGCGCGAACCCGCGTCGGAGCTCGAACACGCCAGTCGGCCGCTCGAGGAACATCGAGAGGCAGCCCAGCGCCCGGGCGAGCTCATGGCCCACCAGGATCCCCCCCATCGCAGGCGCCACCACGGCGTGTGCTTCGGCTTTCACTGGCTTAGGCAGCCTGGCAGCCAGCGCTGTTGCCAGCCGCGCCGCACGCGCCGGGTCCATAAGCACACGTGCGCATTGGAGATAGTGCGCCGAATGGCGCCCGGAGGACAGGATGAAATGCCCTTCCAAAAGCGCGCCCGCGGCTCGGAACGCCTCCAGCACCTCCTCATCTGTCATCACGGCCCCGTGCCACAGCCCATCGGCTTGCGGAAGGGGATTCGCCGGCTCAACTTTCCTGCACCCGCTCGGCCGTGACCACCGCCTCGAGTGCACGCACGCCTGCCACCAGGTCCTCGAGGTGGCGCACATCCTCGACCTCTACGTCGAGCAGATAGTGGTGGTGCGCTCGGTCGCGCTCCTCAAGACGCAGGTTGACGATGTTGGCCGCCTGCCGCGCGAGCACGGCCGTCACTTGCGCGAGTGCACCGGGCTCGTTGATGACGACAACTCCGATCCGCCCGGTTCCAGTCCCAGCGTCAGGCGCCCAGGCGAGGTCCACCCAGTCCTCGTGTGCTGCGTCATCGAGGCGGGGGCAGGCGAGCGTATGCACCACAATTCCCCGCTCGGGCACCCGGACTCCAACGATCCGGTCGCCTGGCACGGGCATGCAGCAAGGCGCAAGCTCCATCCCCGCCTCGGTCGCATGGCCGTCGATCAGGATCCGGCCCCTGCCTGTTGCTCGCCGCCGCCGCTTGCGCATGGCCCCTGCGCCCGGAATGAGCGCGTCCATCACCTGCGCATCCGAAACTGTGCCGCGCGCGAGTGCCACATGGAGCGCCGCCTCGTCAGGGAGCCGCAGTCGCGCCAGCGCTTCGGTGATGGCTTCTGCGCTGATCGAAACCTTGAGATCTTTAAGGATCCGCTCGTAGAGCGCGCGGCCAGTGCGCTGCAGCCCTGCCTTTTCGCGGGCGCGCACATGCCTTCTGACCGCTGAGCGCGCCTTGGCCGTTACCACAAACCGCTCCCAGGCAGGATCGGGCGAGTGACCGGCGCGGGTCAGGATCTCCACCTGGTCCCCGTTCTTGAGCGGAGTCCGCAAGGGGACCGTCTTGCCATTGACCCGGGCGCCAGTGCAGGTATCCCCCAAGGTCGTGTGGACAGCATAGGCGAAGTCGACTGGCGTTGCCCCCATCGGCAGCTGGATGAGCTCACCCTTGGGCGTGAAGCAGAACAGCCGGTCGGTGAACATTGCCATCCTGGTGTGTTCCAGAACCTCCTCCGGGCTCTGGGCGTGCTCCAGGATCTCGATCAGGTCTTGGAGCCAGGGATAGTGGAGGTCGCCGCCCTGCTTTTGCTTGTAGGCCCAGTGCGCCGCCATCCCGAATTCAGCTTCGGCATGCATGTCGCTGTCTCGGATCTGGACTTCGATCCTGAGCTTCTCGCGGTCGATGAGCGTTGTGTGAAGCGAGCGATAGCCATTTGCCTTGGGCGTTGAGATATAGTCCTTGAACCGCCCCGGCACCATCTTCCAGCGCTGGTGGAGGGCGCCAAGCGCCCGGTAGCAATCATCGACCGAGCGGGTGATGACCCGGAAGGCGACGACGTCCGAGAGCTGCTCGAACGTGATGTCGCGCTCCTTCATCTTGGCAAAGATCGACCAGGGCCGTTTCTCCCGCCCGCGCACATCGTCCGCCACCACGCCGGCCTGCGCCAGCGCCAGCCGGATCCCGCTCTCAATGCGCCCGATGGTGTCCTGGTTGCCGGAACGAAGCCCTTGAAGCCGGGTTGTGATCGAGTCCCACGCCTCGGGCTCGAGCTCGCGAAAGGCAAGGTCCTTGAGCTCGTCCATGAAACCATAGAGCCCGATCCGCTCGGCAAGCGGCGCATAGATGTCCCAGGTCTCCTTGGCGATCCGCCGCCTTTTCTCGGGGTTCTTGAGGTGGTGAAGCGTGCGCATGTTGTGCAGTCGGTCCGCAAGCTTCACAATGAGAACACGGATGTCGTCCGACATTGCGAGCACGAAACGGCGGAGATTCTCTGCCGCGCGTTCGCTCTCCGACTGCGCTTCAATCCGGCTGAGCTTTGTCACCCCATCCACGAGGCGGGCGATATTGTCGCCAAACAGGCGGCTGATGTCGTCATGTGTGGCCAGCGTGTCTTCGATCGTGTCGTGGAGGATGGCAGTTGCAATGGTCTCGTCATCAAGCCTCAGGTCGGTCAGAATGCCGGCCACCTCAATGGGATGCGAGAAATAGGGGTCGCCGCTGGCGCGCAGCTGGCTGCCATGGGCCTTCATCGAGAAGACATAGGCACGGTTCAGCAGATCCTCATCTGCCTCCGGGTCATAGGCCCTGACCTTCTCCACAAGCTCATATTGCCGCAGCATCGCACCGCAATATGGCGGCTTTTCCCGCCCGCGCCAGAGCCCTGCTGCCCCCTCACCCTTCTTCTTCCCATAAGGCGACCAGCCGCTCGTTGAGCCCTCTGACCGGCTTCAGGGCCGGCCCTGCATTCGTCGGGCCCGCACCTTGCCCCAGCGGTTGGTGCGTGTCCCCGGCTTGCCGGCCGCTGCCTGTGGTGTGAGCGGCGCTGCCGACCTCTCGGCGATGCCGAGCTCGCCGGCTTCCAGCCGGCGGATTTCATCGCGCAGCCGCGCTGCCTCTTCGAATTCGAGGTTGGCTGCGGCATCGTGCATCCGTTTCTCGAGCTCGGCGATGTGCGCGGCAAGGTTGTGGCCCACCAGATGCGGAGTCTCGGCATCAATTTCGACCGTCAGATAGTCCTTGGCCGCAACATGGCCGATGATGTCGGAAACCGCCTTCTTGACCGTCTCGGGCGTGATCCCGTGCTCGACATTCCACTTGAGCTGCTTTGCCCGCCGCCGCTCGGTCTCGGCGAGCGCCCGCTCCATCGAACCCGTCATGCCGTCGGCATAGAGGATGACCCGTCCTTCCGCATTGCGTGCCGCCCGCCCAATCGTCTGCACGAGCGAAGTCTCTGAGCGCAGAAAGCCCTCCTTGTCGGCATCGAGAATGCAGACGAGCCCGCACTCGGGAATGTCGAGCCCCTCGCGCAGCAGGTTGATGCCAACGAGAACGTCATAGACTCCCAGCCGCAAGTCGCGAATGAGGGCGATCCGCTCCAGAGTCTCGACGTCTGAATGCATGTAGCGCACGCGCAAGCCCGCCTCGTGCAGATATTCGGTCAGGTCCTCGGCCATTTTCTTGGTGAGTGTTGTCACCAGTGTCCGATAGCCCTTCGCAGCCGTTGCCTTGGCTTCCGCAATCAGGTCATCGACCTGGTCCTCGACAGGGCGAACCTCGACTGGCGGGTCAACGAGACCTGTCGGGCGTATCACTTGCTCGACGAACACACCCCCGGTTTGTGCCATCTCCCACGGGCCTGGTGTTGCCGAGACATAGATGGTCTGCGGCCGCATCCGGTCCCATTCCTCAAACCGGAGCGGCCGATTGTCGACACAGCTGGGCAGCCGGAAGCCATATTCGGCAAGTGTCACCTTCCGTGCCCGGTCGCCGCGCGCCATCCCCCCGACTTGCGGGATGGTCACATGGCTCTCGTCCACGAACAGGAGCGCGTTGTCAGGCAAATATTCGAACAGGGTGGGCGGGGGTTCGCCCGGCAACCGCCCCGTCAGAAAACGCGAATAATTCTCAATGCCCGCACAGCTTCCGGTCGCCGCGATCATCTCGAGATCGAACCGGGTTCGCTGCTCGAGGCGCTGATATTCGAGCAGGCGCCCCTCCGCCTCCAGCTCCCGCAATCGCTCGGCAAGCTCGTGCTTGATGGCCTCCACTGCTTGCGCCAGCGTCGGCCCAGGTGTCACATAGTGGGAATTGGCATAGACCTTTACGCGCTCCAGCGTCGCAATCCGGTTCCCCGTCAGCGGATCGAACTCGACAATCGCCTCCACCTCGTCGCCGAAGAAGGAAATCCGCCACGCCATGTCCTCATAGTGGGAGGGGAACAGCTCCAGCGTGTCGCCCCGAACCCGAAAGCATCCCCGGCCAAACGCCGTCTCGTTCCGCTTGTACTGCAGCGCAACCAGCTTGCGGATGATCTCGCGCATGTCAGCGGCCTGGCCCTTCGCCAGGCTGAAGGTCATCGCCGAATAGGTCTCAACGGAACCGATACCATAAAGGCAGGAGACCGAGGCCACGATCAGCACATCGTCGCGTTCCAGAAGCGCGCGGGTCGCGGAATGGCGCATCCGGTCGATCGCCTCGTTGACGCTGCTTTCCTTCTCTATATAGGTGTCAGTGCGCGGCACATAGGCTTCGGGCTGGTAATAATCATAGTATGAGACAAAATACTCGACTGCGTTTTCAGGAAAGAAGGTCTTGAACTCACCATAGAGCTGGGCGGCCAGAATCTTGTTGGGTGCCAGCACCAGCGTCGGCCGCTGCAGCTCTTCGATCACCTTGGCCATAGTGAAGGTTTTGCCTGAGCCGGTCACGCCCAGTAGCACCTGGTCCCGCTCGCCTGCCCGCGCCTGCGCCACAAGTTCGGCGATCGCTGCTGGCTGGTCCCCGGCAGGCGCATAGTCGGAGACAAGGCGAAACCGCTTCCCGCCCTCGCTCTTCTCGGGCCGCACAGGCCGGTTGGGCACAAAATCGGGGCCTAGCGGAATCTCGTCAAGCGAGGTGCGGATCGCAATCGGCATCGCATCACTTTAGGCTTGGCCCTGCACAACCGGAAGGCTTCGCATCGCCTTGCACTCGCGCTAGCGCATACCTGTGCGCACGCTTGTCCTCCTCCTGCTTGCCGGCTGCAGCAAGATGTCGACGCCTGCCCCGCCGCGCGTGCCTGCCGAGCCCGTCATCGCGCCGCAAGTGTCGCGCGTTGCCTTCGAGCTTGAGGCCGATCTTCCCGAACTTCGCGCTGCACTCGAAGCAGCTGTGCCAAAGACCGTCTATGCGATCGACGAGGTGCGCGAACATTGCATCCCGCCTGGCCTTCGATGCCACCTCAAGGGCGAAGTGGTGCGTGGGCCCATTGCACTCTCCGGCTCCGGCAAGACGCTCCGCCTTTCCATGCCGCTCAGTGGCCAGGTGCAGGCAAAGGAGATCCTGGGCTTTATCGGCACGCCAAGGGCAACCGGCGAGGCCGAGGTCGAGGCCTCGCTGCGCTTCGCCATCGGTCAGGACTGGAAGCCAGTGCCGACAGTCGATCTTTCCTGGCGCTGGCAGGAGCCGCCGGGCGTCAAGATCGGTCGCCACCGCTTCACCTTCCAGCACCAGGTCGATGCCGAGCTCGGCAAGCTCGCCCGCCAGATCGAGGCCCGGCTTCCGGCCGAGATTGATCGGCTCCGGCCGCGGGCGGCCATGGCGCAGGGCTGGCAGGAGGCGCACACCTCGATCCTCCTGAACCGTGCCAACCCGGAAGTCTGGATGCGCATCACGCCAAGGGCAGTCGCTGTCGGCGATCTTTCGGTCAGGCGTGGCAGCGCTACGCTTCCGCTCGTCATCGAAGCAACGACGGAAACCTTTGTCGGTCACCGCCCGCCCGATCCGGAAGTGGGTCCGCTGCCGCCGCCGGCCCGGCTCGAGGCCGACGGCTTCCGCCTCGTCGTGCCGGTCGTCGCCGACTGGGCCGTGCTCGAGGGCGTGCTTGAAAAGGCGCTGCGCAAGGCGGCAGCGAAGGGCATCGCGGTGCCGGTGCTTGGTGCCGTCAACGCCGAATTCGGCCGGCCGACGCTTTACGCGACGAAAGGCGGCCGGGTCGCGGTCGGCCTGCCCTTGAAGGCCGAGGCCGGCCTCGTTCGTGCCGAAGGTCAGGTTTGGCTTACTGGCGAAGTCTGGAATGCCCCTGACACGCAGAAGCTTGAAATCCGCAACCTCGAAGTGACGGGCGAGCTCAAGGGCGCGCAGGGGCGCCTTCTGCTTGCCGTCGCCCGGGCTCCTGCCGTGCGCGACGCCATCGCTGCCGAACTTGGGCAGAATTTCACGCGCGATTTCGCAAAGCTCATGGGGAAGATCGACAAGGCACTAACGGACAAGCGCGTCGGCCCTTTCATCCTGAATGCCCGGATTACGGAGACCCGCAATGGCGTGGTCCGTCCGCTGGGTCAGGGCGCCTTCCTCCTTGTCGAGGCGAAGGGGCACGCTGGCCTCCACTGGTCACCGCCAGCCCCGCTGCGCCGCAGCGCGGCCTGAACCCATGGCCCTTCGCCTCCTGCGGCCAGCACATGGCCGAAGCCCATCCTGGCCTCAGGATCAGCAAGGAGGATCAGCCGGGGTGCCTTCTCCGCCCTCATCCCGAAGCTGCAGACGCCAAAGAAGGCGCAAGGGGTGCACGTCAATGCCCAGAGCTGCATCGCGGCGGCGCCCATGCACGGTCACATCATCGACTGCGAGCACCGCCCCAGGCGTTGGGGGCTTGCCATTCAGAAGTTCAGGCTCCCGCGAAGGTAGATGAACCGGCCATTGAACCCGAACGGCGAGAAGCTGGAGAAGGGCAGGAAATAGTTGTTGACCGAATAGTTTCGGACCGCTCCAGTCACCGGGTCACGCCCCTGCCCGGTCGGCGCTCGGGTCGGATAGACATTCAAGATATTGTCTGCCCCCAGCGCAAGCTCGATCTTCTGCACGGGCCGGACGCGCACTTCCATATCGGTAATCCACTTGGCCTCGAGCAGCACATCGTTGAATGCGTCAAGGCCCGGCGAGAGCACCTCGCCGAAGCGGTTGGCCCTGGCAGTAAACCCGAACCAGTCGCGCTCGAAATCGAGCACCATGTTCACTCGGTCGAGCGGCTGTCCCCGCTCGATCCGAAGCGACTCCAGACGCCCGAAAAGGATGATTCCCGGCACCTGGTTCAGCGAGCCAGGCAAGTCCTGCCGGCCCGAGATCCGAGTCTTGTTGCGGTTGTAGCCGAGCGTAAGCCCGAGATTGCCGAAATCCCCCACATCCGGCCGCCAGTTGGCGATGACATCGAGCCCCTGGGTCTGGGTATCGATACCGTTGAAAAAGAAGCGCGCTGCCGAGATGTTGGTGAAGCCGGCGGCATTCAGGATCTGGGCAATCCCCCGCCCCGGGTTGGTGCCTGAGGGATTGCCAGCCGCATCGCGAGTCGCCGTCAGATTGTCGGTCAGCACGATCCGGTTGTCGATGTCGATCCGGTACCAGTCGACTGTCACCGAGACTCGCGGCGCGGGCGTGAAGACTCCGCCTGCCGAATAGGAGAAGCTTTTCTCCGGCCCCAGCGGTGTGGACCCCAGCGCGAGTGCCACTGGGTTTGCGTTCGGCAGCGTCACGGCATCCACCAGCACGCCACCGATATTGTTGGTCGCAGCGGCGGCGAAAAATTGCTGCGCAAGCCCCGGCGCCCGGAACCCGGTCGAAACCCCGCCTCGGAGCGCAAACATCTCGATCGCCTGCCAGCGCGTTGCCACCTTCCAGTTCCAGTCCGAGCCGAAGTCGGAATAGTCCTCATAGCGGCCAGCGACTTGCGCTGACCATTTTTCGGTCAGGTTCGCATCCACCTCCGCATAGAGCGAGAGATTCTCCCTTGCATTCTCGCCGGTGACCTTCACACCTCCGATCACGGGCTGGAAGCCCGGAAAGACTTGCGCACCCGGTGCTGCAAACGCAGCCCCTGCAGCTCCAGTGAACTGCGGGTTGTTCTCACCCACTCGGACCGGTCCTGCAACATAGCTTGCCAACTCGCCTGGCCTCACCTCGTAGGTCTCACGCCGCCACTCGAGGCCTGCGGCAACCGTCACGCCTGCCGCCCAGTCGAAGCCGCGGTTCAAGTCCAGGTTGAACATCAGTTGGCTGTAGCGAAGCCCGCCGGAGTCAAACTTGGTGGGGCTTGCAACCCCGAGCGACGCATTGATCGAGTTGACGACCCGGAAGTCGAATTCGTTGCGCCCATATCCCATCGAAAGGTCGAAACCCGTCTCCCCGAACGCGCCCTTGAGGCCGGTGACGAGCTCGTAATCTTTCGCCTTGGAGGAAATCCGGGGCAAAAAGCCGTCAGGATAGACTCCAATCACATTGCGGTTGTCATTGGAGCGCCGGTAGAAGCCAGCCGAATTGCCGTCTCGCTCCCCATAGGTGCCAAAGGCGTAGAAGCTGACATTCTCATCGATTGGGATCCCAAGATTGACAGCAAAAGCGAAATCCTCGGTCTTGGCATCGCCGTAAAGGTGACTGAGCCGGTTGAATGTGAATTCCGCCGGACTGTAGATTGGCGTCACATTATACTGTCGCCGTGGGTCATAGCCAGCGCGGTTGGTGCGCTGCCGGTCGCGATATTCCGCCGTCACATTGAGGTATCCCTCGGCTGCGATTGGAAGGCCGAAATTGGCTGACACCTGGACGAAATCGCCATCATTGGCCTTGCGGTTCTTCCCCGTCGTCTCGAGTTCAAGCACGCCGTCGGGGGTTACAATCGGCAGGCCTCCGGGCCCTAGCCGCACGCCCGTCACTTCTTCGACACCTGCAACCCGCCCCAAATGGGTCCCGAAAGTTGCTACAAAGCGCGCGCCCTGCCGGTCGTCGCGCAGCTGGAAGTTGATGACGCCAGCAATCGCGTCTGAGCCATATTGCGCTGCTGCGCCGTCGCGCAGCACTTCGACACGCGAGAGCGCCGATGATGGGATCATGTTGATGTCAACTGCCTGGGTCCCCCGCCCGACAGAGCCATTGATGTTCAAGAGCGCCGAAAGATGTCGCCGCTTGCCATTGACCAGCACCAGCGTTTGGTCCGGCCCAAGGCCACGCAGCGTTGCCGGCCGGATTACATCGGTGCCGTCGGTGATCGACGGCTGCGGAAAGTTGAATGAGGGCACGAGATCGCGGAGTGCTCGCGTCGTCTCCGAGACGCCGCGCTGTGTGAGCGCCTCGCCAGAGACCACATCAATCGGCACTGCACTCTCGAGGATGGTGCGGTCGCTGCGCCGCGTCCCCGTCACGATGATCGTCTCCTCGGCCTCGCTTACCCCGGCAAGCTGGGCCAGGGCTGGCACCGGCACGACCATGATCGAGGAGAGGAGCGCGATACGAAGCGGCAACCGCATGGCAATCTCCCTATGCATGTTGCAATGCATCATGACGATCGGTCTTGCCTCGGCAAGTCCCGCCCGTCTGCGTTTCTGCTGTTGTGACGAGCCTGTTGCAGAAATGCGACGCACCCGCTCCCCCCGCCATCTCCGGCCCGTCGCCGTGCTGCTGCGCCCCCTCTGCCACCCGTTGACCCGGTCCGCCGGGCGCGCCTATAGCCGCGCTCCCGTGCCTGGGTAGCTCAGTTGGTAGAGCAAGCGACTGAAAATCGCTGTGTCGGTGGTTCGAATCCGCCCCCGGGCACCATCACCCCTCAGCGGTTGAAGCAAGGCTGCAGCTTGGCGTCGCCTGCCTCGCCGTTCGAATGCAACTCGACGCCGACATCCGCAGAACAGGCCATGGCGAATGGTCCGGAGCTTTGGGCGAACGCTACACGTCATCCCGCCCCTTGCTCCCGGCCGACCAGGGAGGCGGGAGCAGTGATCGTTCGTCGATTAGCAGGCCCCAGCCAGCGCCGCCTTCACTCGTCCGGTCCCAGATTCTGGTTCTTCGGCGGAACCGCCGCCGTCAGCCGCAGCGCCTCGGCAGAAGCGGCGAGGCTCCCCAGATCGTCGGCCTCCTCATCCTCCTCGATCTGGACTTTCATGAGCCCCTGGATGATCCGCTCCTCGAGCTCAGAAGGCGCAACCGTTCCCTCGGCAATCTCGCGAAGTGCCACCACCGGGTTCTTGTCCCGGTCGCGGTCGAGGGTCAGCTCCGCCCCACCCGAAATCTGCCGCGCCCGCTGGCCGGCCAGGAGAACGAGCTCAAACCGGTTGGGAACTTTCTCGATACAATCCTCAACAGTGACGCGCGCCACAGGCAAACTCCAGATATCCGGGAAGCGCGGGTGCATAGCCACCCCGCCCCGCTGCGTCAAGGAACGGCTTGACCTGACCCACGCCTTTCGCTAGCCGGCCGGCCTCGCATTCGGCCCCGTATGCCCGGTGAAGCGGTGGCCCAGGTCTTCTTGCGGAAGGAGGCGTGCGCGGTTCCGGGCACCCTCTCTTGAAGAGGCGCCGGGTGGCACTTCCGCCGCCGGCAAGCGAAGGATGGACCATGTCGAAGCGCACCAGCGCCAAATACAAGCTCGACCGCCGGATGGGTGAGAACATCTGGGGCCGGCCCAAGTCCCCGATCAATCGCCGCGAATACGGCCCCGGCCAGCATGGCCAGCGCCGCAAGGGCAAGACATCGGACTTTGGGCAGCAGCTGAAGGCCAAGCAGAAGCTAAAGGGCTATTACGGCGATGTGACCGAAAAGCAGTTCCGCAAGATCTACGAGGAAGCAGCCCGCGTAAAAGGCGATACCTCGCAGAACCTGATCGGTCTGCTTGAGCGCCGGTTGGACATGGTCGTCTACCGTGCCAAGTTTGCCCCCACCATCTTTGCTGCCCGCCAGATCGTGAATCATGGCCATGTCCGGGTGAACGGAAAGAGGTGCAACATCGCCTCGGCGCGTGTTGCCCCAGGGGACGTCATCACCCTTTCCGACAAGGCGAAGGAGATGGCCCTGGTGCTCGAAGCCCAGTCTTCGGGCGAGCGCGATATTCCTGACTATGTGGCGGTCGACGGCTTTGAGGCCACCTATGTGCGCGTGCCCAGCCTTGACGAGGTGCCCTATCCCGTGAAGATGGAGCCCAACCTCGTCGTCGAATTCTATTCGCGCTGAGCTTATGTCGCCGGGGCTTGCGCTGGCTTCGGCGGGAGCTTGCGGGCCTGTGCGATGGCTGCGCGCAGCTCCTCGATCCCGACTGCACCCGAAATAATGCGGTCGCCGATAATGTAGCTGGGCGTGCCCGTGAGGCCCAGGGCGCGGGCGAGTCCCAAGTTCGACTCGATGACAGCCCGGAGCTCGGGGTCCTTCAAATCCTCGACCAGCTGTCTCTCGTTGAGCCTTGCCTTGCGCACAGCAGGAATGAATCTCGCCTCGGTAAGGCGCCCCTCGTGGCTGAAAACGGCGTCAAGAAACTGCCGGTAGCGGCCTTGCCGTGCCGCCGACAGACTGGCGCGGGCGAAGCGCTCGCTCTCAGGACCGAGCACAGGAAAATCGCGCCAGACCACTTTGAGCTTCGGGTCCTCGGCAAGAAGCTGCGCCACATCGGCATGGCCCTGGCGGCAATAGGGGCAGGCGAAATCGAAGAACTCAACCAGCACAACATCGCCGTCTGCAGCGCCTGCCCAAGCGCCGGCAAAGGGTGTTTCGATCGCTTCGCGGTTGCTGGCAAGAAGTTTCGCCACTTCCTGGTTCTGGAGCTTGGTGATGGCGTCGGGGATGATCTTGGGGTCGGCGAGGATGGCAGCGCGGACTCGCTCGGCAAAATTCTTGTCCGTGACCGGCGGGTCGGGCTCGGAGTCGAAGCTCTGCCAGCCGAGTGCACCGAGTGCTGCACCTGCCACCAGTGCCAGCAAGACCGCCACCCAAAGCGGCACGCCCGGGCGTGGCGGGCGGGACACTCGGGCTGCGGCAGGTGCTTCCATGTCGGTCATCGCGGCAGCTGCTCCTTCCCCCCGCGCTCCTTAAGGCGCAATCGCTCAATCTCACCCTGGCTTGCGAGCGCGATATCCTCGGCGCGCAAGAAATCAGGCGTGCCGCGCGGCAGGCCGGCCATGGCGGTCTTGGCAGCGCGGGCAGCGAGCCGCGGATCGCCACCGGAGAGGCTGATGCGCTCGGCAGATGCGAGCGCGGCGCGGGGCTGGTCGCCTTTTAACTCGTAGATGGTGCCGAGCTGAAGCCAGGCAAAGGGGTTGCGGCTGTCGCGTTGGACCACGTTGCGGAGCATGGTTTCGGCTTCGGCGAGGCTCGCCTTGTCGGCGCCGTCGTTACTGGCCTGGAGCAGGGCGTGGCCGAGCATGCCAGCGATCAGCGGCTCGCCATTTGAGAGGGCAACCGCCTGGCGGAGCGGACGAAGGGCATCATGCACTCGGCCCGATTCGAGGAGGATCTGGCCTTCGAGCTCGCGCGCATAAGGATCGGCTGGGTTTCTCAGCACCACGGCCTGGACTTCGGCCAGCGCCTTCTCGGGAAAGGCAGCGCGGTGAAAGCCGTAGGCGCGCGCGAAGCGGGCAGCATCGGATGTGTCGGTCTCAGGATAGGCCTTCAGCACCGTCTCGAGCGGATAAAGGAAGCCGATGAGCTTGCCACGCACCCGGGCGTAACGGGCCTGCAGCTCCGGGTCGACGGGGCTGTTCCAAGCTGGGCTCTGGCGGAGCACATTGTCGAGCGCGCGGATCCGTTCGCCCGAGAGCGGGTGCGTGCGGTTGTAGCTGTTGGTCTGGGGAATGGCGAGGCGAAATTCCTCGCCCTGGAGCTGTTCAAAGAAGCTGATCATGCCACGGCCGGTAATCCCGGCACGATTGAGATAGGTAGCGCCGGCCTGATCAGCCCGGCTTTCCTGCTCGCGGTTGAAGGAGAGGATCTTGGCCTGGGCCGCTTGCTGTCCGGCCATAATCGCTGCCATGCCAGCGTCTCCTGCCCCCATCGCCATTGCCGCTGCCCCGAGGATGAGCGACAAGAGCGAGATGGTCGACGCAGGCCCAGCACCCTCGCTCCAGCGCACCGCGTGGCCGCCGGCGATGTGCCCAAGTTCATGGGCCATGACGCCCTGCACCTGGTTCACATCCTTGGCAGCGACGAGCAGGCCGGAATGGAAGAAGATGTTCTGCCCGCCAGCGACGAAGGCGTTGATGCTGCTGTCGCCGACAAGATAGATCTGGACCGAGCGGGGATCGAGCTCAGCTGCGGCGACGAGCGGGGCGGCAATATCGCGGAGCAGCGCCTCCGTCTCCGCGTCCCTGAGGATGCTCTGGGCACGGGCCGGAGTGGCGATGAGCTGGACCAGCAGCAGCAAGACGGCAGTGACGACCGCTGTGATGGCCTTGCCCCAAGGGGCGCTGATGGGATGGCTGCAGTCCATGACGCATCGGCTTGCCGCCGCTGCTCGCGGCTGTCTAGAGCCGCATGGCCGCGACTTCCTGAACGCGCGGCGAACGGAAAGGGCGCAATGCAGCTGATCGCAGGCAATTGGAAAATGCACGGCCGCCTGGCAAGTGTTGCAGTCATCGAAGCGCTGGTCGCTGCCGGCCCGATCAAGGGCGCACAGCTTCTGGTCTGTCCGCCGGCGACCTTGCTTGCCCATTTTGCCGCGGTGGTGCGCGGCAGCCATGTGCGCCTCGGCGGGCAGGATTGCCACCCCAAGACGGACGGCGCCTTCACTGGCGACATTTCGGCGGCGATGCTGGCTGACGCTGGCGCCAGCTATGTCATTGTCGGCCACAGTGAACGTCGCCTCGGCCATGGCGAGCTCGATCCCCTCGTCCGGGCCAAGGCAGTGGCGGCGCAAGCGGCGGGGCTCACGCCCATCGTCTGTGTCGGCGAGACGCTGGCCGAGCGCGAAGCGGGCACGACGCTTGCCGTTGTGGACCGGCAGCTGGAAGGCGCGCTGCCAGAAGCCGGGCCAATGGTAGTTGCCTATGAGCCCGTATGGGCGATTGGGACCGGCCGGACTCCGACTCCGGCGGAAGTTGCAGAGGTTCACGCCTTTATCGCGAGCAAGGTGCCGGAGCGCACCGCCATCCTCTATGGCGGCTCCGTAAACCCCGGAAATGCGGCCGCACTGCTTGCCGTGCCCCATGTTTCTGGCGCGCTCGTGGGCGGTGCGAGCCTTGCTGCGGCCGACTTTCTCGCCATTGCCCGCGCAGCCTCGGCCGCAGCGGAGGTCGAGGCCGGCTCATGATCCTCGTCATCGACAATTACGACAGCTTCACCTTCAACCTTGTCCACTATCTCCTGGAGCTCGGGGTGGAGGTGGAAGTCCGGCGCAATGATGCCCTCTCCGCTGCCGAGGCGATGGCGCTGGCGCCTGCAGCCCTGTTGCTCTCGCCTGGGCCTGCCACACCCGACGAAGCCGGGATCTGCCTTGAGCTTGTCACTCTTGCAGCCCAAGCAAGGGTGCCCTTGCTCGGGGTTTGCCTCGGCCACCAGGCACTTGCCCAGGCGTTTGGAGGCCGGGTGGTGCGGGCGCCCACTCTGATGCACGGAAAGACATCGCCCGTGTTCCATGATGGAACCGGGGTGTTTGCCGGGCTTCCCTCGCCATTCACTGCAACGCGCTACCACAGCCTGATTGCCGAGCGGGATGCGCTGCCGCCCGTCCTCCAAGTGAATGGGTGGACTGCCGACGGGCTGGTGATGGGCCTGCGCCACGCGACTCTGCCCTTACACGGGGTGCAGTTTCACCCGGAGTCGATTGCAACGGCCCATGGGCATCGGCTGCTTGCGAATTTCCTCGATCTCGCCGGCATCGCCCACCTTGATGTCGCCCCGATCGAGGCGGCGCACGCGCCGCTCTTGATCCGATGACTCGACTGCCCGATCCGGCGCGGCCGATGGATGCGGCGACGGCTTCGGCCTGTTTTGCTGCGATCCTCGATGGCCAAGTGGAGGACGCCGAGCTTGGACGCTTCCTGCAGGCGCTGGCCGCACGGGGGGAGACGGCTGTTGAGATCGCAGCAGCTGCGGCCGAATTGCGGGCGCGCATGGTGAAAGTGGCAGCGCCTGATGGCGCTATCGATCTGTGCGGGACTGGTGGCGATGGAAGCCACAGTCTCAACGTCTCGACGGCAGCAGCGTTCGTAGTGGCGGCAGCTGGTGTGCCGGTCGCCAAGCATGGCAACCGGGCGTCGTCATCGAGGTGCGGGGCGGCGGATGTTCTCGAAGCCCTTGGTGCCCGGCTTGATCTTGGGCCGGCGCGCCTTGAGGCCTGTCTTGCGGAGGTCGGGCTCGTGTTCCTGTTCGCGCCTGCGCATCATCCAGCGCTGGCGCGAGTGGCACCGGTCAGGCGCGCGCTGGGCGTGCGCACGATCTTCAACCTGCTGGGGCCGCTTGCCAATCCGGCAGGTGTGCGGCGTCAGCTTGTTGGCGTTTTTGCTGCGGCTTGGATGCGGCCGATGGCGGAGGCGGTGCTGGCGCTGGGTGGGGAGCGGGTGGTGATTGTGCATGGCGGCGGGCTCGACGAGCTGGCGGTTGACACCCCATCGGTCCTTCTTTGGGCCGGGCCGGAGGGGCTGGTGGAGGACAAGTTCGATGCGGCAGCGCATGGGCTGGGGCCTTTTCCCCGGGAAGCCATTGCTGGCGGAGATGCAGCCCACAATGCCGCGATGCTGAAGGCGGTGCTGGCAGGCGACACTGGGACCGAGGCGCTCCGCGCCTACCGGGCGATCGTGGTTGCGAATGCGGCAGCGGCGCTGCGTCTCGCCGGGCGGAGCGAGGGCTGGGGGGAGGCGATCGCGCTGGCCAAGGCCGTCATTGACGAGGGCAGAGCTGGCGACCGGCTCGCGCGCCTGCTCGCCTTTCGCTAGGGGGGCAGCATGGGAGACCGGCTTCAGCCCATTCTCCAGAGGAAGCGCGACCATGTGGCAGCGCGCAAGGTGGTGCGGCCGCGCGAGAGCCTCGACTTGGCCGGAGCCCCGGCGCCGCGCGGCTTTGCCGCGGCGCTACAGCGCGCGCGGGATGCGGGGCGACCTGGGCTCGTTGCCGAAATCAAGAAAGCGAGCCCGAGCCAGGGGCTGATCCGGCCCGATTTCGATGTCACGGCCCTTGCAACCGCTTTTGCCACCGGCGGCGCCACCTGCCTTTCGGTGTTGACCGACGAGCCCTTCTTCCAGGGCGCGGACCGCAATGTCGCGCTTGCCCATGCGGCGGCGCCGCTGCCGATCTTGCGCAAGGACTTCATCCTTGACAGCTACCAGGTGGCGGAAACGCGGGCGCTGGGCGCCGACTGTCTGCTTCTCATTGTGGCAGCACTGGACGGGGGATTGCTTGGCGAGCTTGCCGCCGAGGCCGTGGAGCTGGGGCTCGACGTGCTGGTCGAAGTGCATGATGCAGCCGAGATGGAGCGGGCATTGGAGCTTCCGACGCCGCTCATCGGTGTGAATAATCGCGACCTGAGGACCATGGCGGTCGATCTCGAGACGACGCTGCGGCTGGCGGCGATGGTGCCCGGGGACCGGCTTCTCATTGCCGAAAGCGGCATCCGCGCAGCCGCCGATCTCGCCCGGCTGCATGCCGCAGGAGTGCCGGCTTTCCTGGTCGGCGAGAGCCTGATGCGTGCAACCGATGTCGCGGCGGCGACGCGGGCGCTGCTGGGCGTGGCATGATGGGCGGGCTCACCCACCTCGATAGGACGGGTGCGGCCCACATGGTCGATGTCGGTGGCAAGGCTTCGACCTCGCGCGTGGCGGTGGCTGAGGGGCGTATCCGCATGTCGGCGGAAGCGCTGGAGGCCATCCGGCAAGGCGCCGTCAAGAAGGGCGATGTGCTGGCGGTCGCCCGGGTGGCCGGAATCATGGCGGCCAAGAGGACTGCCGAACTCATCCCGCTGTGCCATCCGCTGATGCTGGAGGCGGTGCGGCTGGACCTTGATTTCGCGGCCGACGGGCTGGTGGCGCGGGCCGAAGTCGAGGTGTCGGGCAAGACCGGGGTCGAGATGGAGGCGCTGACGGCGGTCTCTGTCGCGCTTCTTGCCGTCTATGACATGGCAAAGAGCCTCGACCGGGGGATGGTGATCGAGGGCGTGCGGCTTGTCGAGAAGCGCGGCGGGAAGTCGGGGGACTGGGTTGCCGGCTGATCTCCTGCCGGTCGCGCAAGCCCAGGCGCGGCTGCTTGCAAGCATTTCCCCGCTTGCTGCCGAGACGGTGCCGCTCGCTTCCGCCCATGGCCGGGTGCTTGCCGAGACGCTGGCTGCGCGCCTGACCCAGCCGCCGGCCGATGTGTCCGCCATGGATGGCTGGGCCTGCCGCTTCGCCGAGCTTCCCGGGCCACTTTCCATCATCGGCGAGGCGGCGGCCGGGCGGCCGTTTGGCGGCCGGCTGGGACCAGGCCAGGCGGTGCGGATTTTCACTGGCGCGGTTGTGCCCGAAGGCGCCGATACAGTCGCGGTGCAGGAGGAGATGGCAGCAGAAGGCGGCATGGTACACCTGGTGGGCGAGGGGCCGCGCGGGCCGGGCGCCAATATCCGCCCCGCGGGCCAGGACTGTCGCGCGGGCGCGCCGCTGGTCGAGGCCGGCGCGCGGCTTTCGCCGGCGCAGGTCGGACTATTGGCGGCCGGCGGCCATGGCGAGGTCAGAGTGCACCGCCGGCCCCGTGTCGCGCTTCTTGCGACTGGCGACGAGCTGGTGCCGCCGGGCGCAGCTCCGGGGCCGGGGCAGATCGTCTCCTCGAACCCGGTGATGCTGGCGGGCCAGCTTGTGGCCGTCGGCGCCGCGCCGGTCGATTGCGGCATCATCCCCGACCGGGCCGGGGCGCTTGCCAGGGCGCTCCGCGAAGCTGCGGAGGCTGCCGATCTCCTCGTCACCATCGGCGGGGCATCGGTCGGAGACCACGATCTCGTCGCCCCGGTGCTGCGCGCTTGCGGTGGTGAGGTCGATTTCTGGAAGATCGCGCTGCGGCCAGGCAAGCCGCTCGTTGCCGGGCGCCTGGAGGGCACGCGGCTCCTCGGGCTTCCCGGCAACCCAGTCTCGGCCTTTGTCTGCGCGGTGCTGTTCCTCTTGCCGCTGGTGCGGCGGCTGCAGGGCGAGACACATTGCCTGCCTGAGGAGACACTTGCCGCCGCTGCAGTCGATCTCCCCGCCAACGGGCCCCGCCGCCATTATCTTCGCGCCCGGCTGACGCCTGGGGCGGGACTGCCCCTGGTCGAGCCTTTCGCCCGGCAGGACAGCGCGCTCCTTTCGGTCCTGGCCGCGGCGGACGCGCTGCTGGTGCGGCCCGAGGGTGCAGGCCCGGTCGCGGCGGGTTCCTCCGTTCCGGTCCTAAGGCTCTGAGAGGGCTTGACCCACTGCCAGAAGTTCGCCTAATGTTCTTGTCATGTTCAGGCAGAGGCGGAGCGGATGCTGACGGCCAAGCAGCATGATCTCCTTGCGTTCATTGCCGCGCGTCTTGAGGCGACCGGGGTTTCGCCCTCCTTCGAGGAGATGAAGGAGGCGCTTGACTTGAAGTCCAAGTCGGGCGTGCATCGCCTTGTCGAGGCGCTGGAGGAGCGGGGGTTCTTGCGGCGGCTTCCCAACCGCGCCCGCGCGCTCGAGGTGCTGCGGCTGCCCGGCGATGCCTTGCCTGCGGCGCGCGGTGCCCCAATTGCCGACCTTGCCGCGGTACGCGCCCGGGCGGCGGCGCGGAGCCTGTCACGCGTTGCCAGCCTGCCGTTCGCCGGGCGGATCGCGGCCGGCCGGCCGATCGAGGCGGTGGAGGATCGCGAGACGCTCGACGTGCCCGCCGAGCTTCTGGGCGGTGGCGAGCATTATGCGCTCCAGGTTGTCGGCGACTCGATGGTGGAGGCGGGCATTCTCGACGGCGACTTCGCCCTCATCCGCAAGTGCGAGGAAGCGCGCCCAGGCGACATCGTCGTCGCGCTTATCGACGAGACCGAGGCGACGCTCAAATATTTCCACCGCGAGAAGGGGATGGTCCGTCTCGACCCGGCCAACAGCGCTTACCCGCCCCAGCACTATCTCCCGTCGCGGGTGCGCATCCAGGGCCGCCTCGCCGGCCTCCTGCGCCGCTACTGACCTGTCCTACAGGAGGGCATCGGCCCAGGGTTGCGGCCATGCCTGCCCCCGCCCCCGCTCCCGCACCTTCCGCCCCTGCCCGCTCCGTATTCGCCCTCGCCCGCGAAAGCAGGGCGAAATGGTGACGGCCTTGTAACCTGCCAGAACGGCTTCCTCGATAGCCCATCAGCGCATACCCAAACTCCGCCTTGCGGAAAGCGTGCGGGTCCTGTTCGGGGACCAACCGCGTCTTCGCGACGTAACCGATCGCTTCGAAAGGAGTGAAAGCCGATGACAGACATTCGTGGCCGAGGTGAGGACTTGGCGGAAGCGCAGTGGATTGCGGAGGTTCTTCGCAACTGGCGGCAGGACAATGCGCTGACCCAGGAGAATCTTGCCGAGCTGTGCGGACTTTCGGTTCGTGCCATTGAGAATTACGAGAGCGGTCGTCGCGTTCCCAACACGCAGGCGCGTCGGTCGCTGGCGCGGGGAATGAAGGTCGACGAGTCCCTGTTTCGAGCGCCTGCGCCGAATGTGGTTGCAGCTTGGCTTGCGGGTCGTTCCGGTTCGTTGGCGGTCGCCGTCGAGCCGGTGTCCTCGGCGCAGATGGTCGAGGCGCTGTTTCGTCCACCGGTGGAGATGATCCATATCGACATGTCGGCGCTTCCCGACGCGATGATGGGTGAAGGCGCAGAGATCGAGGAGGCCGCGGTCGATCTCCTCAATCTGTGGGAGTAAATCCCACCGACTGACCGAGGAAAACTTGTACGGGACCTCTTTCTCTTGCTCTCCGAAATGGGTCGCTCAGGTTTCCAGGTCTACGGCGGCCGCGTCTCGGGCAGCGCGAAGCTTGGGCCGAAGGGCAAGATTCCGTGGCGGCAGTCCGTCTTGGTCGCGAGGCCAATTGCCGACCCGATCCGCTACGCGGTGATCGTTCCCGACCACGCGCGATGAGCCGTGTTCCGCTGCCGGATTGTCGTCATTTGAAGGCTCAGCCCATCAGTGCCGGGAAGAAGCTCTCGTGGGCGGTGCGGAGGGT
>NZ_JBRCLD010000013.1:0-27763 GCF_053487655.1 Thermaurantiacus sp.
CCATTCGCGTGAACGGGGTTTCGACCCGCTGGTTCGAGGCGGATGCCGCAGCGGTTGCAGGAAGTGCGGCGGACGTGATGGTGGTGCCCAAGATCGACGGACCGAAAGATGCCGAGCGAGCCGTGGCGGCGGCTGCAGGCAAGCCAGTCTGGGTGCTGGTTGAGACGCCCAAGGCCGTGCTCGCCGCCGATGCGATCGCGGCCGTGCCGGGGATTACGGGTCTTGTTGCTGGTTTCGCTGATCTTGCCAAGGACCTCCATGCCCGGCCGGGCCGGGGCCGCGAGCCGCTCCACCTTGCCATGGGGATGATCGTGCTTGCCGCGCGCGCCCATGGCATCCTCGCCTTCGATGGCGTATTCATCGACCTTGACGATCCCGCGGGACTCGAGGCGGAAACGCGGGCGGCGCGCGCCTTCGGGTTTGACGGCAAGACCTGTATCCACCCCGCGCAGCTTCAAATTGTGAACCATCTGTTCAGCCCGAGCGCCGACGAGATCGCCGAGGCTCGCGCGCTCATTGCCGCGCATGCGGCAGCGCTGGCCGAGGGGCGGGCGGTTGCGACCCACCGTGGCAAGATGGTGGAGGCGCTGCATGTGGCGCAAGCGCAGCAGCTGCTTGCAATCGCGGCTGCCATCGGCCTCGAGCGCTAGGCGAGCCACTTGGGGCGCACAAGGGTTGCCGGCGCGCCGGCAATGGTCAGCGGCTGGTCGAGCAACTCGGTGCGCAGGAGCGCGAAGCGAAGGTCACCGGCGCCCGAACCGCGGAGCATGCCTGCCTCACGATCGCCGGCCATCACTCGGCCATCGCCTTGTGGGCCGGCGAGCTTCAGCGGCAGCAGGCGCTTCCTGACCTTGTCGCGGTGGTGCATGCGCGCCGTATTTTCCTGGCCGACATAGCAGCCTTTGGTGAAGGAGACGGCGTTGAGCTCGCGGGCATTGGTCTCGAGCCAGAGGAGCTCATCGGTGCCGATCTCGGCCTGGTCGGGCACGCCGAGGGCGATGCGGTGGGCATGCCAGTCGGCGAGCGAGGCATCGGGGGCATGGGCGTCGGCGGGCGCGACCCAGCGGCGGCCGAGCGCAGCAAGGCGCGGGTCGGCGGGCCGGTCTGGCGCCGAGTCTCCCCAGGCGGCGAAGACGGCAAGCCCGGTCGGGGTGATTTCGACCGCGCGCCGCAAGCGGAACATGAGGAGCCGCTTCGCAAGTGCCCCGGCCACTTCAGCGTCGCAATCGAGGAGGATATCGTCCCCCTCGGCATGGAGCAGGAAGCAGTAGAGCGCCTTTCCCTGCGGTGAGAGGAGGCCAGTTGCAAGCGGCTGTCCTGCAGCCAGGAGCCCAACATCATGGGTGACGAGCGCCTGCAAGAAGGGGCGGGCATCGGCCCCGGAAATCCTGAGCACCCGGCGGTCACGGAGGTGGGCAAGCGGCATTGAAGCCGCTAGATAGGCTCGATGGGTGCAGCCGCAAGCTTTGATCGCCTTTTCCGCAATGCCGATGTCTTCACTCCGGGCGGGCTTCTGCCCCTTGATCTTGCGGTCACGGGCGGCCGGATCGCAGCGCTGCTGCCGCGCGGGGCGGGCAGCGCGGCTGAAGTGATCGACTGCACTGGGCTTACCATTCTGCCCGGTGTCATCGACACCCAGGTCCATTTCCGCGAGCCTGGTCTTGAGCACAAGGAGGATCTGGAATCCGGCTCGCGGGCGGCAGTCATGGGCGGGGTTACGGCTCTTTTCGAGATGCCGAACACCAACCCGCTCACGGACTCCGCAGATGCGCTTTTCGACAAGCTCGCGCGTGCGGCAGGGCGGATGTGGTGTGACCATGCCTTCTATGTGGGGGGGCATGCCCACAACGCTGACCTGCTTGGCGAGCTGGAGCGGCTTCCCGGCTGCTGTGGCATCAAGGTGTTCATGGGCGCCTCCACTGGCAATCTCCTCGTGCCCGACGACCCGACGCTCGAGCGCATCTTGCGCAACGGCCGTCGGCGGGTCGCGATCCACGCCGAGGACGAGCCGCGGCTGCAGGAGCGCAGGGGCCTGCGCGTCCCGGGCGATCCTTCAAGCCACCCCATCTGGCGCGATGATGAAAGTGCCATCCGGGCGACCAGACGGGCCGTTGCGCTCGCCCGCAAGACGGGGCGGCCAGTCCATATCCTCCATGTGACAACGCCAGCGGAACTGGAGTGGCTTGCCGGCCATCGCGACATTGCAAGCTGCGAAGTGACGCCCCAGCATCTGACGCTGGCGGGCGAAGAAGCCTACCCGAGGCTTGGCACGCTTGCCCAGATGAACCCGCCCATTCGCTCGGCTGCGCACCGGGAGGGGATCTGGCACTGGCTGGGCCAGGGTGTGCCCGATGTCGTCGGCTCGGACCATGCGCCGCACACGCTTGAGGAGAAGGGCCGGACCTATCCCGACACGCCGGCGGGAATGCCGGGTGTGCAGACGCTCTTGCCGCTGCTCCTTGACCATATGGCTGCAGGCCGCCTGACCCTTGCACGCCTGGTTGATCTGACGGCTGCTGGAGCGCAGCGGCTGTTCAATCTGGCAGGCAAGGGCCGGATTGCCACTGGCTATGACGCCGATCTCTCGGTCGTCGATCTGAACGGCCGGATGACGGTAACGCGGGACTGGCTGCAATCGCGCTGCGGCTGGTCGCCGTTTGAAGGCATGGAACTCTGTGGCCGGGTGGTCGGCACTGTCATTCGTGGTGCGCGCGTGATGTGGGAAGGCGAGCTCTTGGGTGCACCAGCCGGCCGGCCGATCCGCTTCACCGACACGCTTGCAGGCGAGGCATGACCCTTTCGATCCGATTCCCCGAAGCCCCGGGCGAGGCGCCGGCGCTGGTGCTTTTCGCTGCCGACGGCGCCACCCTCACGCCCGCTGCCGCGGCGGCCGACCGCGCAACGGGCAGCCAGCTCGGCCGTGCGATGAAGGCGGCGGCGTTTACCGGCAAGAAGGGGGCGATGGTCGAGCTGCTGGCACCTTCTGGTCTTGCTGCCGAGCGGGTGCTGCTTCTGGGGCTGGGCGAGCCGGGCAAGGCCGATGCGCGCGCCTTCGAGGAGCTTGGCGGCAAGGTCGCCGAGCATCTCCAGCTGAAGGCCGCGGCCGCCACCGCCGATCTTTCGGGCCTGTCGGGGCTCGGAGTGCCGCTTTCTGAGGCGGCAGCGCATCTGGCCCTTGGGACGGCCTTGCGCAGCTGGCGCCATGACCGCTGGCGCACCACGCTGAAGGAGGAGGAGAAGCCGAAGTTCGCCGAGTTCGCCATCGCCGGCGCGCCGGGAGCAGAAGCAGCGTTTGCGCCCCTCAAGCAGGTGATGGAGGGGGTATTCCTCACCCGCGAGCTGGTGACCGAGCCTGCCAACATCATCTATCCTCAAAGTTTTGTTGAAAAGGTGGAGGCAATGGCCGGCCCGCTCGGGCTCGAGGTGACCGTGCTCGACGAGGCCGAGATGACCCGGCTTGGCTTCGGCGCCTTGCTCGGCGTGGCGCAGGGCTCGGCGCGGCCGCCGCGCGTCATCGCGCTCGAGTGGAACGGGACCGGCAACGCAGATGCCACGCCGCTGCTGCTGGTGGGCAAGGGTGTCACCTTCGACACCGGCGGCATCTCGATCAAGCCGGCGGCCGGCATGGAGGACATGAAGTGGGACATGGGCGGTGCAGCGGCCGTCGCTGGCGCCATGGTTGCGCTTGCCGGGCGCAAGGCCCGCGCCCGGGTGGTCGGCGTATGCGCGCTGGTTGAGAACATGCCCGACGGCAATGCCCAGAGGCCGGGTGACGTGGTGACCACCCATTCCGGGCAGACGGTTGAAGTCATCAACACCGACGCCGAGGGGCGGCTCGTGCTCTCGGACGCGATGTGGTGGGCGCAGAGCCGCTGGAAGCCCGACGTGATGCTCGATCTTGCAACACTGACGGGGGCCATCATCATCAGCCTCGGCCATGAATATGCCGGCATGTTCGCGAACGACGATGGCCTTGCGGATGCGCTGAAGGCGGCAGGGGAATCCTCGGGCGACCGGCTGTGGCGGATGCCGCTTGGCGAGAAGGGCGGCGCCTATGACAAGCTGACCGACAGCGCCATTGCCGACATGAAGAATGTGGGGCCCCGCGAAGGCGGCTCCATTACCGCCGCCCAGTTTCTCCAGCGCTTTGTGGCCGAGGGAGTCAAATGGGCCCACCTCGATATCGCTGGCACGGTGTGGAAGGCGAAGGCGGGCGCAACCCACGACAAGGGCGCAACGGGCTTTGGAGTCCGGTTGATCGACCGGTTTGTGGCCGCAACGCGCGAGCGCTGAGCCAGGTGACCGAAATCGGCTTCTACCACTGCACCCGCCGCCCCGCCATTGATGTGGCAGTGCAGCTGGCGGCACGGGCGTGGGACAGGCGGCAGCGGCTGCTGGTGGTCGCCGATGCGCCGACGCTCGACACCCTCGACCGGCTCCTGTGGACGCAGGACCCGGCGAGCTTCCTGCCGCACGCCCGCGCCGGGGCGGGTGCGGAAGGTGCGCAGCCCATCCTGCTTTCCGAGACCCTCACACCTGCCAATGGTGCCGAGCTGCTGATGCTGGTGGGGGCCCCGCTTCCCGCGCTGCCGCTGCCCTTCGCCCGCGCCTTCCACCTGTTCGACGATGGCAGCGACGCCCATGCGCGGGCGCGCGCGGAATGGAAGGCGCTGGCCGGAAGCCCGACGGCCACGCGCATCTTCTGGAAACAGTCAGCCTCGGGCAAATGGGAGAAACAGGGATGAGCGCTGGTGCTGCCTCGTGCGACCGGTGTTCGAGCGGCAGGTGGGGGCGCTCGATGCGCTCATCGACAAGGTCCGTGCCGGGCGCTGAGGGGGTGCCGAGCGGCAGTTTGTGCTAGGGTGCCGGCCATGAGCCATGTTCTTGATGCGCCGCCGCCTGAGGCTGCCGCCGACTGGACCGTTTCGCAGCACTGGGAACGGTTCACGGCCGAGGAGCACGCGCGCTGGCGCGCCCTCTACAACCGGCAGATGCGCCTCCTGCCCGGCCGCGCGGCGCCCGCGTTCCTCGAAGGGGTGGCGAAGCTCGACCTCGCGGAAGGGGTGCCGGACTTCCGCCGCCTCTCCGACCGGCTCGGCAGGCTGACCGGCTGGGAAGTGGTGGCAGTGCCCGGGCTGGTGCCAGAGGAGGTCTTCTTCCGCCACCTTGCCGGCCGCCGCTTCGTCGCTGGCAATTTCCTGCGCGATGCCAGCCAGATGGACTATCTTGAGGAGCCGGACGTCTTCCATGATGTCTTCGGCCATGTGCCGCTCCTCGCCCACCCGGTGTTCGCCGACTATATGCAGGCCTATGGCGAAGGCGGCCTTCGCTCGATGGGCTTTGGAAGCCTCGGCAAGCTCGCCCGGCTCTACTGGTACACGGTCGAGTTCGGCCTCGTCGAAACCGCCGAGGGCTTGCGGATCTATGGCGCCGGAATCGTTTCCTCAGCTGCGGAGAGCCGGTTCGCGCTCGAAAGCGCAAGCCCCAACCGCCTCGGCTTCGATCTCGAGCGGGTGATGCGCACCCGCTACCGGATTGACGCCTTCCAGCAGACCTATTTCGTGATTCCCTCGTTCGAGGCGCTGCTCCAGATCACGCTTGAGACCGATTTTGCGCCGCTCTACGCCCGGCTGGCCGCACTCCCCGACCTCGCCATCACCGACATCCTGCCCAGTGACCGCGTTTTCACCCGCGGCACCCAGGCCGAGGCGGCGCCCCCTAGAGAATGAACTTGGAAAGATCGCTGTCGCGGGCGATGGCGGCGAGCTGCTGCTCGACATAGGCGGCATCGATCACAAGCGACCGCGTCTCGCCAGCGTCGAAGGAGAGATCCTCGAGCAGCTTTTCCATGACCGTTGCAAGGCGCCTGGCGCCGATATTCTCCACCCGCTCGTTCACTTCGGCGGCGATCCGGGCGATGGCCTCGATTCCGTCTGCTGCGAACGTGAGCTCCACGCCTTCCGTTGCCATGAGGGCCACATATTGGCGAGTGAGCGATGCTTCGGTGTCGGAGAGAATCCGCACGAAATCCTCCCTGGTCAGGCCCTTCAGCTCGACCCGGATGGGGAGGCGCCCCTGGAGCTCGGGCAGGAGGTCGGCGGGCTTTGCCACATGGAAGGCCCCCGAGGCGATGAAGAGAATATGGTCGGTCTTGACGGGGCCATAGCGGGTGGAAACCGTGGTGCCCTCGATGAGCGGCAGGAGGTCGCGCTGGACGCCCTCGCGGCTGACGGAGCCGCCGCGGATATCGGAGACGGCGATCTTGTCGACTTCGTCCAGGAAGACGATGCCATTGGCTTCAGCGGCCCTGACGGCTTCGCGCGTCAGTTCCTCAGTGTCGAGCCGGCGGTCGCTTTCCTCGTTGACGAGCTGCTCCCAGGCGGCTTCGACGGGCATCTTGCGGCGTTTCGTCCGCCGGGCCCCCATGGCCCGGCCCAGCATCTCGCCGAGGTTGATGACCTGGCCGGGCTGGATACCGGGAAGATCGAAGGGGAGCTGGGGCCCGGAATCCTCGACTTCCACTTCGACTTCGCGGCCGGTCATCTGGCCTTCGAGGATGCGCTGGCGGAAGGCGAGGCGCGTTGCCTCGCTTGCATCCTTGCCGACGAGCGCGTCGATGAGACGCTCGAGCGCGGCGGCCTCGGCGGCCTCGCGCACGGTTGCCCGGCGGCTGTCGCGCACCAGGCGGATCGCGTCTTCGACGAGGTCGCGGATGATCGAGTCGACGTCGCGGCCGACATAGCCGACTTCCGTGAACTTGGTCGCTTCCACCTTCACGAACGGGGCGTCAGCGAGCTTCGCAAGCCGCCGGGCAATCTCGGTCTTGCCACAGCCGGTCGGCCCGATCATGAGAATATTCTTCGGCACCACCTCCTCGCGCAGCGCCGGCTCGAGCTGCTGGCGCCGCCAGCGGTTGCGAAGCGCGATCGCAACCGCCTTCTTGGCCTCGGTCTGGCCGACGATGTGGCGGTCGAGCTGGGCGACGATGGCCTTGGGGGTGAGCGCCTCGCCGGACCTGAAGGCGCCTGGCGCGGGCATGCGGTTCATCCAATTCCTTCCACAGTGAGCTGGTCGTTGGTGTAGACGCAGATGTCAGCTGCGATCTGCATGGCCCGCCTGGCGATCGCCTCGGCGTCCATGTCGGTGTCGGCGAGCGCGCGTGCGGCAGCCAGCGCATAGTTTCCGCCCGAGCCGATGGCAGCGATCCCGTCATTGGGCTCGAGCACATCGCCAGTGCCGGTGAGGAGGAGAGTGACCTCCCGATCGGCGACGATCATCATCGCTTCCAGCCGGCGGAGATAGCGGTCCTGCCGCCAGTCCCTGGCGAGCTCCACGGCCGCGCGGGTGAGCTGGCCGGGGAAGCGCTCGAGCTTGGCCTCGAGCCGCTCGAAGAGGGTGAAGGCGTCGGCCGTCGAGCCAGCGAAGCCGCCGATGACCGCGCCATCGGCGCCGAGGCGCCGGACCTTGCGGGCATTGGGCTTGATGATGGTCTGGCCGAGGCTGACCTGGCCATCGCCGGCGACGACGACCCGGCCGGACTTGCGCACGGAAAGGATGGTGGTGCCGTGCCACGTGGGGGCGTGTGCGTTCAGGGGAAGAAATCCTTCGCGTCTTTGCTGCGAATTTAGGAACCAGCGGGTGGGTCTTGAAGGGGCGGCCCGCACGCCGAGCGAAGCGCCTGCCAGTCGGAAGCCGACAAGGCCGGCGTGGTTCCCCTCGCCCGTGCTGCTGCAGCGCGGAAGGTGGCCAGCCGTTCCGGCGCCGGCGGATGCGTGCTCACCCAGTTGCCAAGGCGGCGTACGAGTGGCGAGGCATCCGCACTTTCCGTTGTTGCGCGGGTGAAGAAGGCAACAAGGCCGGCTGGCGATATTCCGGCGCGGGCAAGAATTGCAAGCGCATAGGCATCGGCTTCCCGCTCCTTCTCCCGGCTCATCGCGGTCTGGAGCAGCGTGTCTGCGAAGTTGGCAAGGTTGCTGTTGAGGCTGGAGAGGAGGATGGCCATGCCGGCGTTGCGCAGCAGCAGCTCGGTGGCATGGCGATGCTCGACATGGCCGAGTTCGTGCGCGAGCACGCCCGCCACTTCGTCTGGCCCGCTTGCGGCCTCGATGAGGCCGCGCGTGAGCAGAACCTGCCCGCCTGGCGCTGCCAGGGCATTGGCGACCCCGAGGTCGGCAATCCGCACCACGACTGGCTCGGCATGCCCACCCTCTGGCTGCAGGCGGGCGAGCAGCCGGGCAAGCGCTGCCTCGGCCTCGGGCGTGGCACAGAAGCGCCCGCCTGCCACCTGCTCGACGATCGCCTCCCCCAGCGGAACCGTGACCGACAGCGGGACGTGCGGCGCGGCCCGCTCGAGCAGCATGCCACCCCGTAGCCAAAGGAGCGCGCCCGTGCCCACCATCAGCAAGATGATCGTTGCGCGCGCGAGCCGCCGGGAGGGCGACGGTTGGCCGGAGCGGCGCAGCCGCCTGCGCTGCCGTATCGGCAAGGGCGGCGCGACGGAGAGCCGCCAGTCGGGCAGGTCGGCGCGACCGAGGATGGTGCGGTCCGGCAGGTCGGAGACCAGCTCCAGGGTTTCGAAGCGCAGCCGCTCCGAGCCGCCGTCGGGCCGGGCGACCACGATCCCGCCCTTCATCGGATGGAGCCTGACCGGCTGGCGTTCCAGCGTGACGCCGTCCATCAACACGGCGGGCTGGCCGTCAGATGCCGCCAAGGTCGAAACCTTCGGCAAGACCCTCGCCGTGGCTCGGTGCGGCAAGCTGCGACTGGCGAATCCGCCCCTCGTCGAGTACGCCCTCGATCCGCAGGTGCGTGATCCAGAACGCCCACTGCCGCCAGGGCAGAAGCAGTGCGCCGACCCCAAGCGTCAGGATGACGAGCGCAGCATTGCCGAGCAGATAGCGGAGCCACTGCGACCGGGTCGCGGCAAAGGCGAAGCCGACGTCCCCCAGCCGGGTCGCGCCTGCCGCGGCCGACAGGAAGGCTGCGCGCCAGGGCACGAATGCCAGTGGCAGGATGAGGGTGACGACCCCCAGAAAGACGGCGAAGCCGATAAACGGGACGAGCATGGCCAACCACGGCGCGACTGCAGGGACCCGGCCGGCTGCGGGAAGCTCGGCAGCGCCCATGACCCCCATCAGGGTCGGAAGCGCCAGGAGGAGCGGCACCAGGACCAGCGCGACGGCAAGCCCCAGAGAAATCAGCCAGGGCTTGAACAGCGGTCCCCAGTTGAGTTTGGCTCTGAACGCTTCCGTGCCGAAGCGGGCATCGTTCCAGAGCGCGTTCCAGCGCCTTGCGTCGGCATAGGGCGTCGCAAGCCCGAGCGTCACCGCCTTCAGGGCAAGCATCGCGAAGTTGAGCCGGGCGTAGCGCCAGCCGCTTCCCTCCAGCCCGGCACGGATACCGCGCCAGGCGGTGCGCGAAAGAAGATAGCGCCGCGCCCGCCAGACGGCGTAGCCGAGGAGAAGGCCGATCGCAGGCAGCAGCACCAGCGGCACAAGGAGGGCGGCACTCACAAGTGCCTCTTCCGATGCCCCGCTCAGCTGCAGAAGCTGCGGCAGCTGCGCCAGGGCTCCAAGCGGCAGGAAGACGAGCAGGAAGGCGATCACGAACCCCTTGAAAAGCTCGATGCCGCGGCCGCGATATTCGAGCGGGTCGCCGTCGATGGTCGTCTCCTCCCACAGCCGGCGACGGTTGGCGGTCTTCCACCAGAAGCGATGAATGCCGAGTGTGATGACGCTCAAGAACGCCCGCCAGAGCTGCATGAGGAGGAACGGCCCGGCCCGGCCGGCGAAATGGACCCTCGGCTCCCCCTCGGCTCCGGACGCGCTCACGGCCGCAGCACCAGCTTGCCGAAATTGCCGCCCGTGTAGAGGAGCGGCAGCACGTCCGGGAAGCTGTCGAGGCCGTCGCGCACATCTTCTCGTGCCGTGATGCTGCCGTCTGCCAGGCCCTTGACGATTTCGGCGCGGGCTTCCCCGTAGCGGGCGGCATAGTCGAAGACGACAAAGCCTTCCATCCGCGCGCGCTGGATGAGGAGGTTCAGATAGTTGCGGGGGCCGCGAATATTGGCGAAATCATTATATCCGGAGATGGCGCCGCAAATGACGACTCGGGCCCGGCGGGCGAGAAGCGACATCACAGCCTCCAGGATTTCGCCGCCGACATTGTCGAAATAGACATGGACACCGCCCGGCACTTCGGCCGCAAGCGCCTGGCGCAGCGGGCCCAAACCCGCGTGCGCCCTGTAGTCGATGCAGGCATCTGCCCCGAACGTCTCCGTCACCAGCCGGCACTTCTGTGGCCCGCCGGCAATTCCGACGACCCGGCAGCCGTGGCGCTTCGCCAGCTGGACGACGAGCCCGCCCACTGCCCCGGCGGCAGACGAGACGACGACGGTCTCGCCCTCCTTGGCTGCGCCGACCTCGAACAGGCCGAACCAGGCTGTCATGCCAGGAATGCCGAGCACTCCGAGCCAGCGCTCGAAGGGCGCGATGGCAAGGTCGATGGCCTCGAGGTCCTGGCCGCGCACGCAAGCCAAGCGCTGGACTCCGAGGCCGCCCATGACCGTGTCCCCGGGCTGCCAGCGGGGATCGCGCGAGTGGAGGACGACTCCAGCACCGCTCGCCCGCATCACCTCGCCGATGCCGACGGGCGGGATATAGCTCTTCCCTTCATTAAGCCAGCCGCGCATGGCAGGATCGAGGCTGATCGCCTTCACTTCGACCAGCACCTCGCCTTCTGCCGGTTCGGGTGCGGGTTCGTCGGCGATGCTCCAGGTCTCGGGCCCCGGCATGCCGGTGGGGCGGCGGGCGAGCCTCACGGTCAAGTTCCTCATGTCCGTTCCTCCCGCGCCTTCCGGAGCAGCAGCTTGTCAGCGTCTGTAAAGGCGAAACGCCACATGAGAAAGAAGAAGATGAGGGGGACTCCGAAGCCGGTTGCAACCATGTGAAGGGCTTCGGGCAAGACGATGAGGGTGGCCCAGCCCCAGAGGAAGGCTGGCACGGCGCAAATGAGGATTGAGACCCGCCACATCGGCACCGGTTTGCCCAGCGTCTTGACCAGGAGGATCTGCTTGGTGACGGCCATGAACAGCATGGCAGCAAGGAGCCCCGCGGCAGCCCCCGCGCCGCCCCACATCGGCACCAGGGCGATGGCAACCCCGGCTTCAAGGGCAAGTGCTGCAAGGCTCAGGAGAAGGTTCAGGTTGCGCCGCGTGTAGATGAGTGCCGACTCCGCAATCGAGGCCTGGCTTGCGGCAAGCTCGGCAAGGAGGAGGAAGAGGAGGACGAGGCCGCCGGCTGCGAACTCGGGCCCGAACAGGCCCATGGTGCCTTCCGCGGCAATGCCGATCATGATGACGACGGCAAGCTGGACAGTGATGACCCAGAAGCCGACCTGGGCGAGGTGGCCGGCGGCTTCGGCATGGCGGTTGGCAGCAAGCGCGCGCGACAAAAGCGGTGCCAGAATGGGGTCAAAGCTGGTCCGCAAGCGCCCGGCCAGCGAGGCGACCTGCTGGGCGACATAGTAGACGCCCACCACCTCGGCCGAGGCGAAACGGCCGAGGATGAAGAGGTCGATCCGCCGCGACGTCCAGTCGATGACGTCAGCGCCTGCGACTGGGAGATTCTCCCGCGCAAGCGCTGCCATGCGGGCGATGCTGGGCCGCCAGCCCCGGGGCAGGCCAAACTGGCGAAAGGCCGGGCTCCAGGCGACTGCCGAGGCAGCGACGAGCGCCAGCACATAGGCGATGAGAAGACCCGCTGGCTGCAGCGGTGTGAACCACAGGCCGATGGCGGCAAGCGAGAGCACCCAGGGCTCGACCAGCGAGCGCGACAGGACCTGGACATCGATCCGCTTGTGGAAGGCAAGCCCCGAGAGCAGCAGGTCGAGGACTGCGATCAGGAGGACGAGAAGGGCGAGGAAGCGCTCCCAGTCGAATCGCAGGCCAGTCGGGAAAAGGAGGGTGGGGAAGAAGAGGAGAACAGCGGCAATCCCCGTGCCCACGCCGAGAATGAGGAGCATGGCATCGGCAAGGACATGGGTTTCAGGCTGGCGGCCGCGGGCGAGCGCGAGCGCGATGCCGCGCTTCAAGCCAACAAGGGCGAGGGCTGCTGCGAACTCGACCGTGATCGTCGCATAGGCGAAGCGGCCGAGCTCTTCTGCGCCATAGAGCCGCCCGCCGATGACGAGGAACGGAATCCGCGCGACCAGGCGCATGAGATAGCCGAACACATTCTGCCGGCCGCCCTTTGCCAGTTCCGCGCTGGACATGGGCTGCTGCTGACATGGGCTGCTGCGATGGGCAAGCGCCGCCCGGTTGGAAAGGATGCGCACCGCTGCGCTTTTCTTCCGGCCTTGCGTGCGGCAGGGGTGCAACATGCGGGTCGCGAACCGTCACTTGCTGGCCTGGTGCGGCCCCTGTCTGCCGCTGGCTGCGCTTGGGCTTCCGCTCGTCGTCTATCTGCCGCCGCACTATTCGGGCACGCTTGGGCTCTCCATCGGCACCGTTGGCTTCCTCTTCGCGCTGGTGCGGCTTATCGACATCCCGCTCGACCCGCTGCTCGGCAGCTTGATGGACCGCACGCGCAGCCGGCTCGGGCAGTTCCGGCCCTGGCTCGTGGGTGGCGCACTGGTGCTCGCGGCGGGCGTGTGGCTCCTCTTCATGGCCCGGCCAGGCGTGAGCGCTTCGGCCGCCTTCGCCTTCCTCTTCACGCTCTACCTCGGCTACTCGATGGCGGGGCTGGCCCAGACCAGCTGGGGCGCGCGGCTTTCTGCCGACTATGCCGAGCGCGCGCGCATCTTCGGCTGGTGGACGACGGCCAATGTGTTGGGGACCATTCTCGTTCTTGTCCTCCCGCCCCTCGCGCTCAGTGTGACTGGTAGCGAAACGCATGCCGGGATTCACGCCATGGGCGGGTTCATCATCGCCCTCCTTCTTCCGACCGCGCTTGTCGCTGGCCTCCTGGTGCCTGAAGGAGAGGCGCCAGGTGCGGCCCACGGCTTTTCGCTCGCTGCGGCCGGGCGCGTGCTCGCCGACCGGCGGATGCGCCTCCTGCTCGGCATCGACCTGCTCGCCTCGGCCGTGCCAGCGATCACCGGAGCATTGTTCCTCTTCTTCTTCACGCAAGTGAAGGGCTACAGCCAGGCGGAGACCTCTCTCCTGCTCCTCTTCTACTTCGTCGCCGGCCTCGCTGCCGCCCCGCTGTGGATCCGGCTTGCGACTCGCATTGGCAAGCACAAGGCAGTGTCGGTTGCGATCGGCTGGAAGGGGGCGGTGCAGATCCTCATCCTGCTGCTGCCAAGTGGCCATGTGCCGCTTGCAGCACTTGGCATGGCGATCGCCGGCGTGCCCTTTGCAGCCCCCATCTTCCTCGTGCGCGCGATGCTTGCCGACCTGCTGGACGCCCAGCGCCTCGACCGCCGGGAAGCCCATGAGGAGGAGCGGGATACGACCGGCCTTGCCTACGCCTTCCTCACTGCGACTGGAAAGCTCGGCTATGCGCTCCCCGTCGGCCTGCTCTACCCGCTGCTCGGCGCCTTCGGCTTCGACCCGGCGCCGGGAGCACACAATGACGGGACTGCCCTTGCTGGGCTTTCCATGACCTTCATCGCGCCGCCAATGGTCTTTGGTCTTGCAGCAGCAGCAATGGCGTGGCGCTGGCCGATCACGGCAGACGCCCATGCCCGGATCCAGAGCCAGCTTGCCACCTCAGCCAAGGCCACGGGAGACGACATCCACAAGGTCACGTGAAAGCTTCGGCGCGGCAGCGATCCGCTCAAGCTCGGTCCGCATCGCGGCAGCAAGCGGCGGGATCATGCGCTTCCAGCGCGTCAGCGCCTGGGCGACCCGGCTGGCGACAGACGGGTTGAGGGCGTCGAGGGCGAGGACCTGGTCGGCGATAAAGCGGTAGCCCTCCGGGCAGTTGAAGCGGGCCTGGTTGGCTGTGAAGCCAAGGAGGAGTGCGCGTGCCCGGTTGGGGTTGCGGATGTCGAACGCCGGGTCCTGGGCGAGCACCTCAACTGCCTGGAGCGTGTCGGCCCGACCCGACCCCGCCTGGACGGCAAACCACTTGTCAAGGAGCATCGGGTCATCGCCATGGCGCGCCCGGAACAGCGCAAGCGCCTCCTGCCGCTCGGCAGCGCTCGAGGAGGCGAGCGCGGTCAGGGCCGCCATGCGGTCGGTCATGGAACGGCTGCTGGTGAACATGCGGAAGGCAGCTGACGTCGCCTCCGCATCATCGCGCGCAAGCAAGGCGGCAATCGCCACGCCCTTGAGCCGCCTCAGCCCCTTGGCGCGCGGCGAAAGGTCACGCGCCTCGGTCTCTTCGGCATGGAAGGCGTCCCACAGCGCTGGCGCGCAGCCGTCGAGGATGGCCACGCGCAAGGCTTCGCGCGCGGCGCGGATGGCGAGCGGATCGACTTGGTCCATCCGGTCGCCGATGAGGGATTCGGAAGGGACGAGGATGGCCTCGGCGACGAAGGCGGGATCGCGCCAACGCTCCTTGAGCGTGTTGCCCACCGCCTCGACCACCTCGGCGTGGCTGCGCGGTGCGCCGGCCTCGATGCTGGCGAGAAGCGCAAGAAGCATCAGCCGCTGCAGGGCATCGTAGCGGGCGAAGGGGTCATCATCGTGCGCCGCGAGGATGGCAAGATCGGCTGGGTCTGGGTCGGGGGAGATGAGCACGGGGGCGGAGAAGCCGCGGTTTATGGAAAGGAGCGCGGGGGCTTCGACCCCCTCGAAGTGCACTTCGGCCATGCGCTCGGCGAGAGTCACAAGCCGGGGTTCGGTAAGGCGGGTTCCGTCGCGACCGAAGAGCGCGACTTCAATGGGGATCAAGAGCGGGGGTGCGCTTGCGCCGGCAACCGGATTCGACTGGGCGAGCTCCAGGATGGTTGCCCCCGCCTCCTGCCTGAGCCGCGCCTCGACCCTGGGCGTGCCAGCCTGGTGGTACCAGTGGCGGAAGCGCGCGGCCTCCAGGCCCTCGGCGGCCATGGCAGCGAGGAAGTCCTCGATCGTTGCCGCCTTGCCGTCATTGGCGGTGAAATAGCGGTCTGAAGCGCGGCGGAAGGCGGCTTCGCCCATCAGCCGCCGCATCATGCCGATGAGCTCGGCGCCCTTGTTGTAGACTGTTGCCGTGTAGAAGTTGGAAATCTCGAGATAATGATCGGGCTGCACCGGGTGGGCCAAGGGGCCGGCATCCTCGGGAAACTGGAAGGCACGCAGCGCCCGCGCTTCCTCGATGCGGCGGACGGCAGGCGAGCCGAGCCAGTGGGTGAATTGCTGCTCGCGAAAGACCGTGAAGCCCTCCTTGAGCGAGAGCTGGAACCAGTCCCGGCAGGTGACTCGGTTGCCTGACCAGTTGTGGAAATATTCATGCGCGACCACGGCGGAGACGGCATCGAGGTCGAAATCGGTTGCCGTCTCAGGGTCGGCGAGGATGTAGCGGGCGTTGAAGATGTTGAGCCCCTTGTTCTCCATGGCGCCGAAGTTGAAGTCGTGGACGGCGACGATGTTGAAGACGTCGAGGTCATATTCGCGGCCATAATGCTCCTCGTCCCAGCGCATGGCAGCCTTGAGGGATTCCATGGCATGGGCGGTGCGTGGCACATCTTCGGCGGCAACCCAGATGGCGAGATCGACATGGCGGCCTGACATGGTGGTGAAGCGGTCGCGGCAGGGCTCGAGCCGGCCAGCGACGGCAGCAAAGAGGTAGGAGGGCTTGGGAAAGGGATCGTCCCATTCGGCGAAATGGCGGCCGCCGGGAAGCTCGCCCGCCGCACCGGGGTTGCCGTTCGCCAGCAGCACGGGAAAGGCGGCCCGGTCGGCCTCGAGCCGGACCCGGAAGCGTGTCAAGATGTCGGGCCGGTCAGGGAAGAAGGTGATGCGGCGGAAGCCCTCGGGCTCGCATTGGGTGCAGAGGTTGCCGCCCGAGGCATAGAGGCCCATCAATCGCGTGTTCGTCACCGGGTGGATCGCCGTCACTGTCTCGATGACGGCACGGTCGCCTCGAAGCGCGAGTGTGAGCCCGGAGCCGGAAGGTGCGGGGAGCGGCTGGGGTGCGCCGTCGATTGCAAGCGCGAGCAATTCGAGTGAGTCGCCATCGAGCCGGAGCGGCCGGTCGTGCTGGCCGTTGCGAAGGAGTTCGAGCCGAGCGTGGACGAGGGTGCGCTCAGGTGCGAGCTCGAACCGGAGCGTGGCCGTCGGCACCAGCCAGTCGGGCGGGCGGTAGTCGGCGAGCCGAGTGACATCTGGCCCCGTCGGGGCAGCCGGGCTGCGGGTGATGGCATCCATCCCTGCCTGCTAGGCCTGGCACCTGGGCCGGGCAAGGGGGTGCCAGGGGTGTGGCAGGGAGGTGTCAGGCGCGGCGGCTGAAGCCAACGCCGGCAACAAGGCCAGTGCCCACTGCCATTCCGACTGCGAGCAGGCCATAGGCGATGCTGTTGCGGTGGGCGAACAGCCAGACATCGCGTTCGAACCCGCTCTTGTCGATGATGATGGGGGCCGTTGCCCGGGCCCGGACGCGGCCGTTGCGGATCAAGTAGATCTCGGCCCGATAGTCGCCAACCGGCACTGCCGAGGGAATAGGGATCCGGGCGCGGTAGAGGACATCGGCGGTGATGCGGACACCATAGGGCTGCTCGACGAACAGGCCATCGCGCCGGCGCAGCGCCAGGAGGCCATCCTGGAACCTTCGGCTGGTCTCGGGATCAACGGCAGTGGCTGGCGACAGCTGCAGGAAGGAAAGGCCAATCTCGTAGATGGCGGCGTTGCGCTCATCCAGCAGCTGGGCGATGGGGGACGAAGTGGCAACGGCATAGAAGCCGGGCGCGCTCTCGAAGCGGACGGCCTCGCGGTTCATCCAGATGCCGAGCACCCGGCTCTTCTGGCGGACCGTCAAGGGTGCAGTCGGCCCGCGGATGACGATGGCAATCCCCGGTGCTTCGGCCGGGAGCCGGCCACCTGGATATTGGATGGCGCCAAAGACCAGGAGCTCCTCGCCAGCGAAGCGGTAGGAAATATCGATCCGGCTCTGCGAGAGATCGGCAACAAGGGTGGGCTGGGCCGCCTGCAGGGGCAGCGCCAAGATGAGGACGAGGCCGGCGAGCCATTTCATGCGAGCGCCGTCTCGATTGAGTAAAGGTCGCGCGGCGTAATCGTGAGGCCGATGAGGAGCCGCAGTGCGACGGCAAGCACCAGGATGGCGAGTGCAAGCCGCAGCCGCTCTGGTGCGAGCCGCTGGGCCGTGCGGGCGCCGAGCTGAGCGCCGACCACGCCACCGACCAGGAGCAGGCCAGCGAGCACGATATCGACCGTCTGCGACTGGAAGGCGTGGAGGAGGGTTGCAACGGCGGTTACGAAGACGATCTGGAACAGGCTGGTGCCGACGACGACACCGGCGGCCATGCCGAGGAGGTAGAGCATGGCAGGCACGAGGATGAAGCCGCCGCCCACGCCCATGATGATGGTGAGCATGCCAACTGCAGCACCGATGACGAACGGGGCGAGTGGCGAAATATAGAGGCCGGAGCGGGGAAAGCGCATCCGAAGCGGCAGGCTGGCGACAAGCGGATGGTGCCGGCGCGCCGGCCGCGGCGCTGGCTCGCCCCGGCGGAGGTGCCTGAGCGCAGCAAGCGACTCCCGCAGCATGAGGAGCCCGACCGTGCCGAGCAGCAGCACATAGGCAAGAGCGATCACGACGTCGACTTGTCCGAGCGCCTGGAGCTGGCGGAAGAGAAGCGAGCCAGCAGCCGAGCCAAGGAGCCCGCCGCCGACCATGACAAGCCCCATCTTCACATCGACTCCGCCAGCGCGATAATGGTTGGCGGCCCCGGAGACCGACGCGCCAGTGACCTGGGTTGCAGCCGACGCAACGGCAATGGCGGGCGGGATGCCATAGAAGATGAGGAGCGGCGTGGTGAGGAAGCCCCCGCCGACGCCGAACATCCCCGACAAGAACCCGACCAGGGCTCCAAGCGCGATGATGACGGCCGCGTTCACCGACATCTCGGCGATGGGGAGATAGATGTCCACGCGCGCCCGCTTATCGGGGGAAGGGGGCGGGGAAAAGGCGGGCGTTGGCAGGCGCCCGCCAGCCGCTGCGCATCAGGCGAGGACGGACTTGACCTGGCCGTCGCGCCGTCGCCGCCGCATGGCAAGGCCGATGAGGCCAAAGCCTGCAAGCAGCATGGCCCAGGTCGAAGGCTCTGGCACGACGCCGGCGGCGATGTTGTCGAACTCGAAGCTGTTCTGGCCCGAGGTGAAGACGATCCGGTTCACCGGAGTCGGGCCGAAGTTGAACAGGAAGCGGGCATTGGCATTGGGGTCGGTGCCCGAGCCATTGGCGATGCCGGGCGCTGCAAGCTGGCTTCCGGTGAAGCTCGCAACCAGGCCCGAGGGGCCGAAAAATTGGACCCGGTTGGTTGGATCAAGCGAGCCCAGGTCGAAGGAGAGCGAGCGCAGGAGCGGCGTATCGACAATCGCCTGTTCGAGCGGATTGCGCCGCACCGACATGTAGAGGCTCTTGTTGCCGGGAAGCGGCCGGGCAATGCCTGGGATGAGACCGCCAGCACCGCTGTAGATGCCGGCATTGCCCGAAACGGTGAAGCCAGGGGCAGCAGGGGCATCGAAGGTGACGACCAGCACTTCGCCAGGGGCGAGCGTGCCATAGGGGGCCTTTACGAACGCAACAGCATGGGCTGCAGGCGCGAGCAGGAGTGCAGCTCCCGGGGCAAGAAGACGATGCATGCGAAGGACTCCTTAAGGATGGTGCCTGCTGTTACGGCGCAGCGACGGCAGGAAAAAGCCCATCGGCCTGGCATTAACGAATATTTACAAGCCATTAGCCATCTTTCCCGGGGCTGGCTTGCAGAGCCAGGGCTGGCAGGCCAGAAGAGGCGCATGCGCGCGCCCGTTCATGTGATCGGCGGCGGCCTTGCCGGTTCAGAAGCCGCCTGGCAGCTGGCCGAAGCCGGAGAGCCGGTGGTGCTGCATGAGATGCGCGATCTGGTGATGACTCCAGCGCACCGGTCTGATGCGCTTGCAGAGCTGGTCTGCTCCAACAGCTTCCGCTCTGATGACCCGGAGCGAAATGCCGTCGGGCTGCTGCACCAGGAAATGCGGCTGCTTGGTTCGCTTATCATGGCAGCAGCAGACGGTGCCCGGGTGCCGGCAGGCTCGGCACTTGCCGTCGACCGCGAGCTGTTCGCCGGCACGGTGACGCAGCGGATCCTCGCCCATCCGGGCATCAAAGTGGTGCGCGGCGAAGTTGCAGCCCCCGATCCGGCTTGGGATGACGTCATTATCGCAACTGGGCCTCTTACGTCGGATGCGCTTGCAAGCCACATCCGCCGCCTGACCGGCGAAGCGCATCTTGCCTTCTTTGATGCGATTGCCCCCATCGTCCACGCCGGGTCGATCGACATGGGGGTCGCCTGGCGCCAGTCGCGCTGGGACCGCAGCGCGCCTGACGGCGATGGCGGCGACTACATCAACTGCCCGCTTGATGAGGGCCAGTATCGTTGCTTTGTGAACGCCTTGCTGGAGGGCGAGAAGATTGCCTTCCGCGACTGGGAGGACGTGCCCTATTTTGAGGGCTGCATGCCGATCGAGGTGATGGCCGAGCGCGGGCCGGATACGCTGCGCTTCGGGCCGATGAAGCCGGTGGGCTTGCGCGACCCCAAGACCGGGCGGCGCCCCTTCGCCGTGGTCCAGCTCCGGCAGGACAATCGTGCCGGCACGCTCTTCAACATGGTCGGCTTCCAGACCAAGCTCCGGCACGCCGAGCAGGTCCGGATCTTCCGCACCATCCCGGGCCTCGAGCGGGCCGAGTTCGCAAGGCTCGGCGGCCTCCACCGCAACAGCTTCATCCGCTCCCCCGTTCTGCTCGACCCGTGGCTCCGGCTGAAGGCGGACCCGCGCATCCGCTTTGCCGGCCAGATCACCGGCTGCGAGGGCTATGTCGAGAGTGCCGCGATCGGGCTCCTGGCCGGGCGCTTTGTTGCTGCTGCGCGCAGGCGCCGTGCGCTGCCGCCGCCGCCAGCGGAGACCGCGCTCGGGGCCCTCCTCGCCCACATCACCGGCGCCGCCAACCCGGCGACCTTCCAGCCAATGAACGTGAACTTCGGCCTCTTCCCCCCTGTCGAAGGGGCGGGCAAGAGCTGCCGCAAGGCGATGATGACGGCCCGGGCGCGCGCCGCGCTTGCAGGCTGGATGCAAAGCCTCGACAGAGGCCCTAGAACCGCGAGCGCAGCGTGATCCCGAAGGTTTGCGGCTCGCCAAGGAAGCTGCCGAAGAGGCGGGTTGCATCCGGGCCGCCGCGCTGGGTCTGCGCGCGGGTGCCGCTGCCCTGGAGCGGCGCGTTGAAGCTCGCCTGGAGGAAGTCGGTCGCAAACAGGTTTCTCGCCCAGACTTCAAACGACCATCGTCCTTCGGGGCCGAGCAGGCCAAAGCGGGCGTTGGCGACGAGGATGTCGGGCTGGCGCTTCTCGGGGAAGAGGTCCGCGCCAGTGTTGATTGCCGACTGCGCGCGCCAGTCGAAGTAAAAGAGGGCGCGAAAATCCGTCCCCAGGATTGGCGGTGTCCAGGAAATGGCGCCCGTTTGCACCCATTGTGGCGCGTTTGGAAGCTGCTCTCCAGGGATGTTGAAGAGGGGGGGCGGCAGCGGCCGGCCGCCGGTGCCAGCAAGGTTGGGGCGAAAGCGCGCATTGGCATAAGCGAGCCCGAGGGCCACGGCGAGATCGGGCCGCGGCTGCAGGGCGGCCTCGATTTCCATGCCTGACGTGATGACCCCCGGTTGCAGCTGGTCGGCCGGGCAGCGGCCGGTCGCTGCTGCTTCGGCCAGGGTCAGGGGCACGCCATTGACCGGCAGGCCAGCGAAATCGCGGTCGCCGCCGGCAAGGTCGGTGCGGCAGGAAACGATGTTCTCGACGACGACCCCGACGCCGTTGAAGCTGTTGAGCTGAAACTGGTCGAAGCGCGAGTGGAAGAGTGCAAGGTTGAGGGCGATGCCATCTCCGCTCCACTTGGCGCCCAGCTCGAAGCTGTCCACCAGCTCGGGCTGGAAGCGGAGCGAGGCGAGATCGGGTGCCGTGAGCGACAGCGCCGAGCGGTCGAGGTTGAAGCCGCCGGCCTTGTATCCCCGGGCGTAGCTTGCGTAAGCGAGGAGCCGGTCGGCGGGGCGCAACGCAAGCACGGCAGTTCCAGTCAGCGCATCCTCAGAAAGGCGAGTCGAGCCGGCGAGATTGACTGGCGAGATGACGCAGGCAAGCGTTGCAAAGGCTGCAAACGGGCTAGCTGAGATGGCAGCGCACAGGCTGTTGTTGCTCTCGAGGCGGGCGGCGAGGGCCTTGCGCTCATGGGTGTATCTAAGGCCGAGCGTGAGTTCGACGTGGTCGGTGAGCGCCAGCACATTGTGGGTGTAAAGGGCGGCATGGCGCGACGTCTGGCGATAGCGGTCGCGCACGATCCCGCGGCCGTTGAGCGTGTCGCCCGGCCGGCCCAGTGCCGCGGCAATGGCGGCATAGCCAGGAAAGGCAGGGACTTCGAGGCGGACGAGGGCATCCGCATAGCGGGTATAGTCAGCGCCATAGCGGAGATCATCGACGAGGTTCAGCCGTTCGTGGGCGAAATAGGCGCCAAGGAGCCAGTCAAGCCGGCCCGCCTCGCCCTGGAGCCGGAGCTCCTGGCTCACGGTCTGGAGCCGGCGCTGCTCGCCGTCGCGGGCGAGGATGTCGAGGTTGGTCGAGTCGGCATCCTGCGCCTGGGCATGGTCCCAGTCGCGGTAGGCGGAGAGGCTGGTGAGCGTGCCGGGCCCCAGCTCCCAGCGGAGTTCGGCCGCAAGACCCCAGTCGGTCACGTCGCTCTTGTCGCTTCGGCCCGGCGTCACCGAGGTGGTGCGGGCGAACGTGTCGTCGGAAATGGTGGCGCCCAGTGACCGGAGCGTGTCGGCGATGACATTGACGGGCAAGATCAAGAGGTTGCCGGCAGCATCGCGGGTGGCGGTCTCGAACGGAAGGTAGGCAGAGGCGCAGCAGGTCTCATCGCGGCGGGCGAAATCGCCGATGAGCCGCACGGACATGTCCGCGCGGGGCGTCAAGAGCAGCTGGCCACGCAGCAGGAAGCGGCTGCGGTCGTTGATGGTGTCGCTGGAGACGACATCGCGCACGAAGCCGTCGCGGCGGGTCCACACCCCGTCGAACCGCATGGCGAGCTGGTCCTCGAAGACGGGCGCGGTCACGCCGCCGCCGATGCGCCGGCTTGCGAAATTGCCGAAGCCGGCTTCGAACACGCCTTCGGGGGTGAAGCTCGGCGCCTTGGTTGCCACGGCGACAAGGCCAGCTGACGCGTTGCGGCCGAAGAGGGTTCCCTGCGGGCCGCGCAGCACCTCGACCCGCTCGACCGCGCCGAGCTCGGAAAGGCCAATGCCCGAGCGGCTGCGATAGACGCCATCGATGAAGACCGGGACCGAGGCTTCAAGGCCGGGATTGTCGCCGATGGTGCCGATGCCGCGGATCCTGACCACGGCGGCGCCCGCCTCGGACGAGGTGGAGGAGACGAGGAGCGAGGGGGCGAGCTGGTTGAGCTCCCGCAAGTCGGTCGCGCCTGAGAGCGCCATCGCATCGCCGCGGATGGCAGTGACGGCGGCTGGCACATCGGCGAGCCGTTGCGCCCGGCCGGTGGCAGAGACGAGGACCGCCTGTGGCGCCGGGGCTGCTGTCGGACCGGCCTGGGCGAAGGCGGGCCCCGCGCTTGCGAGAAGCAGCAGGGCAAGCAGGCGCGCGCGGATTCTGGCCTCCCTTGTGTTCAAGCTGGCGCCAGCTAGGGGGACCAGGGAGAAGGCGCAAGGCCAAGGGGAGAGGGGAGATGGCAGGCGACAGGGGCGGGCGGCTGGCAGGCAAGCGCGTGCTGGTAACCGGGGCCGCCTCGGGCCTTGGCCGGCGGATCGCCGAGCGCTTTGTGGGCGAAGGAGCGCGGGTGCTGCTGACCGACTGCCATGAGGCAGCAGTCGCGGCGGTGGCCGATGGGCTCGGCCAGCCCTCGATCCTGCTCGATGTGACGCAGCAAGCGGATTGGGCCAGAGCGATCGCAGCTGTGGACGCGGCCTTTGGCGGGCTTGAAGTGCTGGTCAACAATGCCGGGATCGGACCGGGCGGGACGGTAGAAGAGACAAGTTTCGAGACCTGGCGGCGTTGTCACGCCGTCAACCTCGACGGCACCTTTCTCGGCTGCCGCACGGCCCTGCCGCTGATGCGGGCGACGACTGCGCGCGACGGGACGCTGGGGGCCATCCTCAACCTCTCGTCCATTGCCGGCGTCATTGCTGCTGCCAACATGGCCGCCTACAACAGCGCCAAGGCGGCAGTGCGGCATTTGACCAAGTCGGTTGCGCTCCATTGTGCCCGCGAAGGCGGGCGGATCCGCGCCAACTCGCTCCACCCCGCCTTCATCGACACCCCCATCCTCGACAATTTTGCCGTCCGCGGCCTCGACCGGGACGGGGTGCTGGCAAAGCTTGCCCGGCAGATTCCGCTTGGGGCAGTCGGCGAGCCCGACGATGTGGCCTGGGCCGCCGTCTACCTCTGCTCGGACGAGGCCAAGTTCGTGACCGGGGCCGAGCTCTTCATCGACGGCGGCATCAGCGCCCGCTAGCACCCTCGCGGGCGAGGCGGACCAGCTCGTAGAGGAGATCGAGCGCTTCGCGGGGGCTCAAGCTGTCGGGGCTTATGGCGCGAAGCCGATCGCGCAAGGGGTCCACCGGCGGGGCGGGTGGCGGCAGAGCGCTGAACAGCGGCAACCCGGCGAGCGCTTCGGCAGCGCCCCGGCCCACCTCGCCCGCCTCGAGCCGGCTGAGTATGGCGCGGGCGCGCGCGATGACCGGCTCCGGCACGCCGGCAGCGCGGGCCACGTCGAGCCCGAAGCTCCCCGGCGCTGCCCCTTCGCGCACATCGTGGAGGAAGACGAGGCCGCCTTCCCACGGCCTTGCCTCGACCCGGCGGAGGGCGATGCCCGGCACCTGCGCGGCAACGGCCGTCAGCTCGTGATAATGGGTGGCAAAGAGGGTGCGGCAGCCGCGTTGCGCAAGCGTCTCGGTAATCGCCCAGGCGAGCGCGAGCCCATCCCAGGTCGCAGTGCCCCGGCCCACTTCGTCCAAGAGGACGAGTGAGCGGTCGGTTGCGCCTGTGAGGATGGCGGCGGTTTCAACCATCTCGACCATGAAGGTGGAGCGGCCTTCGGCGAGACTGTCGGACGCGCCGACCCGGCTGAACAGCCGGTCGACGATGCCGATGCGTGCCTGGCGGGCGGGCACAAAGCTTCCTGCCTGGGCGAGGATGGCAAGCAGGGCGTTCTGGCGCAGGAACGTGGACTTGCCGCCCATGTTGGGCCCAGTGATGAGCCAAAGCCGCGCCTCAGCATCCAGCCGGCAGTCATTGGGGACGAAGGGTTCGCCCGCCGCCTGTCGCGCTGCCTCGACCACGGGGTGGCGCCCGCCGGCGATGGCGAAGTCGGTGCCATCTGTGAGCACGGGTCGCACCCATTGGCGGGTCTCCGCCAGTTCCGCGAGTGCTGCGGCCATGTCGCACTGGGCAAGCGCAGCCGCACAGGCTGTGACATGGGCGGCCTCGGCGCATACCGCTTCCATGAGGCGGGCGAGGTGGGCGGCCTCGATCGCGAGCGCGTCGGCGCCGGCCGAGGCGATCGAGTCGGCGAGCGCGCGAAGGCGCGGCTCGTCAAAGCGCATGGCGCCCCCCAGGGTCTGGCGATGCAGGAAGGCAGGCGGCAAGGCTTGGCCGTGCCGGCTTGGCACTTCGACATGGTAGCCAAGCACGCCATTGTGGCGGATTTTGAGGCTTGGGATGCCAGTTTCAGCCTTGAGCCTTGCCTCAAGCGCGGCAAGTGCAGCGCGGCTGTCAGTTTGCAGCTGGCGCGCGTCGTCAAGCGCTGGGTCGATACCATCCCGAATGGCGCCGCCGGCGGCAGCTTCGACGGGCGGGCGGTCAACGAGGGCAGCAAGCGTTGCGGCAAGGTCCTTGTGTGGGGCGAGGGCCGCAGCAATGGCAGCAAGCGGGCCTTCGGCAGGCAAGCGGGCATGGACGGCTGCTGCAGCAGCCAGGCCATCGCGGACCTGGGCGAGATCAGGTGGCCGGCCGCGACCGGCGGCAAGCCGCGCCAGGGCGCGCTCGAGGTCGGGCGCCGCCTTCAGCAGCGTGCGGATATCGGTGCGCAACTTCCGGTCAGCGACGAAAGCTTCGACCCTGTCGAGCCGGGCTTCGATTTGGGCGCGGTCGGCAAGAGGGGCTGCGATTGCGTCGGAGAGAAGCCTGGCGCCCGCAGCGGTTGCGCAGCAATCGAGAGTGGCAAGCAGGCTGCCAGAGCGCCCGCCGCCCATCGCGCGGGTGAGCTCGAGGCTTGCGCGGCTGGCAGCGTCGATTGCCATCATGGGAAGGGAATCGAAGCGCTGCGGCGGCTGCAGCCGGACGGCGGCCCCCCGCGCCGTGCGCTCGATGTGGGCGAGGAGCCCGCCCAAGGCTGCAAGCGCTGGGCGCGGGAAGTCGGCGGCAGCACCAGCGCCGAAGCGAGCGCTCAGCATCTGCTCGGCCTCGAGGCTGTCGAAGCCGGGGAGCGTGGCGCTCATCAGAGTCTCGGCCGGCGCCAGCCGGGCCAGCTCGTCGGCAACCGCGTCTGCTGCGATCTCGCCTGCCATCAGGGTTCCGGTTGAGACATCCGCAAAGGCAAGGCCCGCGCGCGCGCCTGAAGGGAAGACGGCGGCAAGGAGGCTGCGCGCCCGGGGATCGAGGAGCCGTTCCTCCATGAGGGTGCCGGGGGTCAGCACCCGGACAATCTCGCGCTGGACGATCGCCTTGTGGCCGCGCGTCTTGGCAGCTGCAGGCGCTTCCATCTGCTCGGCGATTGCCACCCTTCGGCCGGCCTTCACCAGGCGGGCGAGATGGGCTTCAAGCGAGGGGACCGGGATCCCGCACATCGGAACCGGCTCGCCACCATGTTCGCCGCGCGCCGTCAGCGCGATGTTGAGCAGGCTGGCGACTTCGCGCGCATCCTCGAAGAAACTCTCATAAAAGTCCCCCATCCTGACCAGCAGCAGCGCGTCGCCCGCCTCGGCCTTCAGGCGCAGGACCTGCGCCATCATCGGGGTTGCACCCTGCGCGATTGCCGAGCCCATGGCGGCTCCGTAAGGGTCAGCCGTTCCGCATGGCAAGGATGCGCGCGCGATGGCCGATTCCGACCGCCCGGTCTTCTCTGACCGCGAGGCTCTCCTTTTCCACTCGGCGATCCGGCCGGGGAAGCTCGAGATCATCGCCACCAAGCCGATGGCAACCCAGCGCGATCTCGCGCTCGCTTACTCGCCGGGCGTTGCCGTCCCGGTGCGGGCGATCGCCGAGACGCCCGAGAGTGCCTATGATTACACGGCCAAGGGCAATCTGGTTGCCGTCATCTCAAATGGCACGGCGATCCTCGGCCTTGGCAACCTCGGGGCCTTGGCATCGAAGCCAGTGATGGAAGGCAAGGCGGTGCTCTTCAAGCGCTTTGCCGATGTCGACTCGATCGACATCGAGCTTGCAACCGAGGATGTGGACCGATTCATCCAGGCCGTTGAGCTGATGGAGCCGAGCTTCGGCGGCATCAACCTCGAGGACATCCGCGCACCCGAATGCTTCATCATCGAGGCCGAGCTCAGGGCGCGCATGAACATCCCGGTCTTCCATGATGACCAGCACGGCACAGCCATCATTGCGGCTGCCGGGCTCATCAACGCGGCCTATCTGACTGGCCGCGACTTCCGCGACATTCGCCTGGTCGTCAATGGGGCAGGTGCCGCCTCGATCGCCTGCACCGAGCTTGTGAAGGCGCTTGGCATTCCTGCCGACCAGGTGATCCTGTGTGATTCCAAGGGAGTCATCTACCAGGGCCGCACCGAGGGCATGAACCAATGGAAGGCAGCGCACGCCGTTGCAACCAAGTCCCGCACGCTTGCCGAAGCACTCGAAGGCGCCGACGTCTTCTTCGGGCTTTCGGTCAAGGGGGCAGTCACGAAAGAGATGGTCCGCGCCATGGCCGCCAAGCCCATCATCTTTGCCATGGCCAATCCCGACCCCGAGATCCTGCCTGAGGAGGTGCGCGCTGTCCGCCCCGATGCCATCATTGCCACCGGCCGGTCTGACTATCCCAACCAAGTCAACAATGTGCTTGGCTTTCCCTACATCTTTCGCGGTGCACTCGATGTGCGGGCGACCAAGATTTCCGAGGAGATGAAGCTTGCTGCTGCCAAGGCCCTGGCGGAACTGGCGCGCGAGGCCGTGCCCGACGAAGTGGCGGCAGCCTATGGCGGTGCGCGCGCCTTTGGGCCCGACTACATCATCCCTGCCCCCTTCGACCCGCGCCTTATTGAGGCAGTGCCGGCCGCAGTTGCCAAGGCCGCCATGGACTCAGGTGTGGCGAGGAAGCCCATCTTCGACATGGAGGGCTACAAGCTCGAGCTGCGGGCGCGCTTGAACCCCACCTCCTCGGCGCTGGCTGCGACGTTCGAGGCAGCGCGCGCCCGGCCGCGCCGCGTGGTCTTTGCCGAAGGCGAACAGGAAGTGGTGCTGCGCGCTGCAGTCTCCTTCCGGGCATCGGGCTATGGCGAGCCGATCCTCGTCGGGCGGGAAGATCCCATCCTGGAGGCGTTTCAGCGGATCGGTGTCACCGATCCCGAAAGCTACCGGATCCACAACAGCTCGAACAGCCCGCTGGTGCCCGCCATGGTGG